>CALYUZ010000013.1 GCA_945492685.1 uncultured Methanomassiliicoccaceae archaeon
TTCCCACTGAGGGGTTCCAGGTCGGCCGAGGCCACCTGTTCGAACCCAGCCGAGGCTATGAGGTCGGACATCCGCCTCTCCTCGGGCTTCTTCATCGATTTCCTGTGCAGGTACACCAGTTTCGTGTCGGTGGCCTCGCATGCGCCTTTCAACATGCGGACTATGTCCTCATCATCCCTGTTCTCAAGCTGATAGTTTGGGATCATGTGCCCGAAATTGGCCTGATACTTCGATGCCACCTCGGTGAAACGGGGAGCGTAGTGTCCTCCCCCGAGACCCACCAGCGAGGGGTACTCCGGATGGGGGTCCAGGTCCTCGATGACATGTGCCAGTATCTCCGCCGCATGCTTGTTGCACCAGTGGGTCTCCTCGCTTCCCACCTCTATGAAGAAGGTGGGCTTGTCGAGCCAGGGGCCGTGATGGGTGACCTCGAAACAGGTCTGTGTGTCCTCCATGTCGTTGTATTCGAGGATGCGCCTCAACGCATCGGTCATGGTGGCGGGCGCCGCCTTAACAAGGGTCTCCGCCCTCCCGCCGAACTCGTTCTCATGGTAGTTCCCGATGGGATGGGCGGTCAACGCGGGCCTGCCGCTCTTGGCGGAGTGCTTCGACATGAAGATCACCTCATCAGGATCGATGCCGAAATCATGGACCATCCTGTCGATGTCCTCATGGTAGATGTGGAGGTCCGGTATCGAGACCATGAACGTGTCCCCGTATGCGAGGTAGCTGTTGGTGCCGTCATCGCCCAAATCCTCCCATCCGTGGAAGGACAGAAGGGATTCCCTCATGTTGACCGAGGGCAGGTCAGGTTCGCTGCATACGAGGAGTCTCGACATGGGACGGGCGATGAGTCCGGGCGTATTTCTACCCATTCCAGGTTTCAGCTCTTACAACTACAGAATGTATTTGACCGGTCCATCATTTTAAACCAGAACATCGAGAACGGTCCATGGACAATATCACCCTTCGCGGGAGGGTCATGCTCTACCTCTCGAAGTACAACCATCTCGACCGCAGGATAGTCTATGGGGCCCCATTCGACATAACGCAGGACGGTGTGGCCATCGCCCTCAACATCACCCGTTCCTATTCGTCCCTGATCCTCAACCGCATGGAGGAGGAAGGAACTGTGGAGTACCACCTGGCGACCATCCTGGGTTCCAAGAGCAAGAACAAGCGCAGGATCTACTTCCTCACCGGACGCGGGATGAAGGAGAAGGAGGACCTGGTTAAGGACCTGGAATCCAGGGGAGTGGATCCGGGCGACATCTATCCAAAGGACGACATAAACCACTGCAGCTCAGAGGCCTTCGAAGGACTAGACATGGAGGAGAGGGACATCATCGGCTCCATCTGCCTCATCGACGGGAAGGTGAGTCGTACGAGTCTTCCCGATGGGGACCATCCGATGATACCGTTCGACCTCAGCGGGGATGTGATGCTCAAGGAATCCACCAGGGAGAGGATCATCGCCACAGCTGACGATGATACCCTTCGCAGATGGCACAGCATCGCCGCAGACTGGTGCACCGATAACGATTCCGATCCGAGGGAGAGACTGCGTCACCTCCTGGGAGCGGGAAGGATGAGGGAGGCACGGAGGCTCTTCGTCAGGGAGAGGTACGGACTCATGGAATCCCCGGAGAGGTGGATGATCGATGTCGGGACGGAGCTTTGCAGGGGATGCGACGATCAGACGGTGATCGAGACGGCGGCGAGGATCGCCATGGAACTCGATGACACGGGGACCTCCAGGGAACTGGCATCCAGGATGACGGACGGCACCACGGCGAGGGAATCACTCATGGCGGAGATCTCCCTGAAGGAAGGGGATATCGAGGATGCGTTGTCCATCGCGTTGGGATGCTACAACGGTGATTCGACATCGGCCATCGCGTTGGGGAAATGCATGCTCGCAGCCGGAAGGCCTTCGGAAGGAAGGGTGTTCCTTGCGAAGGCGAGAAGGGCCCTGGTCGAGGAGGGGTGCGTTTTCCGTCTCGATGAGGCGTTGGCCCTGGATGCGGAATGCGCCATGGAGATGGGTTCCTTCGAGGAGGCCGACACCATACTGGAGATGGTGTCGCACGTTACGAGGAACAGAGAACTGGGTGAGCGGGTCGCGGCCGTCAGGGGCCGCATAACCCGCGGTGAGGTTTCAGAGGATTGTGTTGGACTTCAGGTTGTCCAGATCTGAGATGTACAGGTCCCTGATGTCCTTGATGTTCCACTTGAGCATGGCGAGCCTCTCGAATCCGAATCCCCAGGCGAGGACGGGACTGGTGACACCGAAGGGTGCGAGGACCTCGGGCCTGAATATTCCCGCTCCTCCGAGCTCCATCCACTTGCCGTTGAAGAACACCTCCAGCTCCAGGGAGGGCTCGGTGTACGGGAAATAGGCGGGACGGATGCGGATCTGGTCGAATCCCATCCTGGCGTAGAACTCCCTGATGATGGATATCAGCATGTTGAAGTCCGCGTTCTCGTCGATGACGATACCCTCGATCTGGGTGAACTCGGGCAGATGGGTGGCGTCGATGGACTCCTTCCTGAAGATCCTGGAGATGGAGAAAGCCTTCTGGGGTGCATCCGGGTGCTCCGCGATGTACTTGATGCTGCTGACGGTGCTGTGGGTCCTGAGCAGGGCGGACTCCGCCTTCTCCCTGGACCAGGTGCCTCCCCATCCGGTGGATCCGGTGTCCCCTCCGTTCTCGTGGATGTTCTTCACCATCTCCACGAGCCTCTCGTCATCGATGTGGATCGACGGGGGGTTCTCGAGATAGAAGGTGTCCTGCAGGTCCCTGGCCGGGTGGTCCTGGGGGGTGTACAGGATGTCCAGGTTCCAGAAAGCCGGCTGGACGTACTCGGAGGACATCTCGGTGAATCCCATGTCGGTGAAGAGCCTTCTGACCTGGGCCCCGAGCCTGGACAGGGGGTGCTTCTTGGCGGGGGTGACCGTGGGCGCGAAGGTCTGGATGTCGTACTTCCTGAACTCGGCATCCTTCCACTCGCCGCTCTGGATGAGACGGTCGGTGACATCGGTCACCTGGGGCTTGAGCTCGATACCGGATGCGGCGGCCTCCTTCCCCAGGTCTGTGAGGGAGATCTCCCTCTCGGTGACGATCTTCTCCCCGATCATCCCCTGGCGTCCCTTCAGGTCCTTCACGATCTTCGGATCGGCATCCTTCTCGGGAACGGGACCCTGTGCCATCCTCTTCAGGAGTGCCTCGTCGGGCATCTCGGATGAGAGCATGCTGCGGCCGTTGTCGGTGAGCACCAGTTTCTTGGAATCACCGTCTTTGACTATGTCCGCGAGGTTCTTCCTCTTGAGCCATCCAACTGCGATCTTGTCGGCACCACCGGGCATGGCATCCGCGAGGGCGTTCATGTCCATGCTTCCGCCGGCCGCGTCGATGCACCTTATGGCGACCCTCTCTGGGAGTCCCGACTCCACGATGCCCGCATCGGCGAGCACGTAGAACTTCTCGGATGACTCCTTTATGGAGGCCATCCCCTTGGATTCGAGCCAGGATGCGGCTCCCATGATCTCGACCTCCAGGTCGAACCTCCCGTCCGCGATCATGTCGGCGGGCGATGCGGCCCCTCCCCTGTCGGCCAGGGCCAGCAGGAGCCTCTTCTCGTTGTAGCTAAGTCCTTCAAGGATCTCTGCGTTAACCATGATGAATCACCACTCGAAGCCGTCGTATGTCATGTCGTTCACGACATCCTTGGCCTTCTCCCTCCTGTCCTGATGTCCCTCCAGGAAGACATTGATCTTCTCGGTCAGGCACATCTTGCACTCGCCGCACAGGATCTCCCCATTGCGGCATTTGGTGGCGAGCTCGTTGAGCTTCTCGTCGTCGTGCTCGAACAGATAGTAGTTGTACTTGAACACGGCGCAGACCTCGGGGTTGCCTCCCTTCTCCCTCTGCTCCTCCACGGAGACACATCCGCCTGTGAACGCCCTTCCGACCTTCTTCTTGACGGCCTTGGGGGTGTCGGTGGTGTAGATCGTGGCGTTCTCATCGGAGGAGGACATCTTGTCTCCACCGTTGAGTCCGGGGAACATCTTGCAGTAGAGCAGCGAGGGCTTGGGATAGTTCAGTCCGGGAGCCACGTCCCTGGTGACCCTGAAGTGGGGATCCTGATCGATACCGCAGGGGATGAGGACGGGGGTCTGCTTTCCGCTCTCCTCGGTGGGGAGGAATGCGGGGACGGACTGGAGCGTCGTGTAGAATATGGATCCGATGTTGGTGGAGTTGTCGAATCCGAAGACAGCCTTGGCAGTGGAGAACGTGACCTTCTTCGATACCCTCAGGGCGATGGGATAGAGCTTGTCGATGTTCTTCGTGTTCACGATGATCCTGGTCTTCTTGGGATCGAATCCCAATGCGATGAAGTCCAGGGCGTTCTCGTATGCCATGCTGGATGTGTCGCCGAGGGTCAGGTCCTTGAACAGGAACTTCTCGTCATCGGTCATCTGGAAGAGCATTTCGACTCCGAACGTGTCCTGGACCCATTTGTTGAAGATCCAGGGCATGATATGACCGAGATGGGTGTTCCCGGAAGGGCCTCTTCCTGTGTAGAGGACGAACTTGTTACCCTTGTCGTACTCGTTCAGGAGTGGGATCATGTCCCTGTGGGAGTAGAAGATCCCGCGTCTGATCATGGGATGGACCTCCCCGTACTTCGACAGCCTCTCGATGAGCGCGTCGTCGATGGGTGTCGTACCGAACCTCTCCTGCAGGAGATCGTAGTCGATGTCGCCCGTGACCTCCCATGGTGTGACCTTGAAATCCTCTGGCATAGTTTATAACCGTCCGACGGTACGCGCGCATATTATTATAGGTTTACACACGCGCGCACGCGATGTTCCTCGAAGAACTTTATTAGTATGCGGTGGTTCCGAGACGCATGTGGAAGATTCTCGGAAAGGATGCGATCTACATCGACATCCCCAACACCTGGAAGGAGCGCATGCTCGAGCTTGCCGGAGAGGATGAGAAATCATTGAAGTTCAAAGACGTCGTCGGAAGGTCCGAGGTCACATACCTCCTGAACGGGACCACCGAGGAGCACACCTTCTTCATCAGGGTCCCCGAGGACATCACCCCCGACGAGATCCAGATCCTCGCCGACGTGTCCCTGGACATCCTGAAGAACATCGACTTCCCCTGCGTGGAGGTGGAGGGTGTCAGGCAGAAGTACCAGGTGGTCATCACCAACTGGGAGGAGCCCGAGATCATCGGACTCAACAAGACACCCGGAATGTCCTCCGGAGAGGTCTTCAAACCCATCATCAGGGGACTCGACGGCCCCGGAAGGCTGAACCCCAAGTTCGAGTCTCAGTATTTCTGATCCCCGCTTCTTCCGAAGCAGGACCTGGGATCCCTCTTCGGGGTCCCGGGGAATTCCCCTTTCACTTTTCCGACCTGATCACCGTATCCGGAATCGATATCAGCGGGATGGAAAGCCTTCCATTTCGAAACCACATCCTTCACGACGGATGCCTCGCTGCAAAGATAGTACATCAGAGAGGTCACGGTGACGATCAAAACGATCATCGCCAACGACATCAGGACGTAGTAGAAGGTGTATCCCCCGACAGAGAGTGCCACTCCCAGGAAGACCAATGCCACGATGGCGGGAAGGAACATCCTCTTCATCGTCTCCATGAGACCATCGAAAAGTCTGAAATCACAGTAATCTGTGGTGATCCTCACATCCAACGAACTGAAGACCGTCCACGGCATCACCAATGCGGCGATATAGAGGATTATGGTGAGTGTGTACACGGGAAGTCCATCGGTCTGCACACAGAAGGCAGGATCCAGGAACATGTATATCCACAGGAACGCACACAGGACCAGGGCCATGGCCGTTGTGCGGATCATGTCCATCCACGGAATACCTTTCCGGCGGATGCCTGTGTCCATCGTTATCCTGCGGGTATCCACATCCGGAGGTATGTTGAACAGGAACAGGACAACCCTATCGAATGCATTGAGCCCCCCTTTGACGTTCATCCCTTCGACCGATGACAGGATCCTGTAGAAGAACGACCTCTGAACAATGGAGACCGTCACGGCAACACCTTCAGAACAGATGAACAGATGGAGGATGAAGAGCGCGTACTCCGGACCTACGAGATATGCTGCAGCGGCAACCGCCAACGCGATGATGATGACCATCCACCTGCGACTGACGACATAGCTGACGATCCCCAGGACGAAGAACGGAGTTGCGAGTATGGGCAGTACCCCGTAGATGCTATTGTCCGTCAAAGATACGACGAGGACGATAGACACCACGGATGCGAGGAGCAGGATCAGGAAGAGATACCCTGTACGGACATCTGTCTCGCGCAGCAGTACGGGGCCCTTGCCGTTGGTGGAGCCCTTATTCCCACCTACCTTGGGGATGTTCATTCCTTCTCAACCCACGCATCCACTGTAACCTTGGCCTTGTCGCCCTTGAAGACACCTATGAGGATGCCCATATCGTCGGATTTGCCGGTAGGATACGGACCCATGGTCACCTCCCTCACCTGCTCCTTGTGACCTGCGGATGAACGGTCGCTGTTGGCCACGACCACATCGACGGGGATGTCCGAGGAAATCTTGACATAGAGCATTCTGTGGGGCTTAACATCCAGCGGGATGGTGACGACATTACGGTAGCAACCATCCACTGTCGGGTCGAAATCCCCCACGGAAATGGTCTCCGGACCATAAACCTGGATCTTCTTGGAGAGGAACGACATCTGCTCTGCACCTTAGAACCGTCAACGGCTTAGGCGCTATAAGAACTGCGTTATTCCGGGAAAACGGGTTCAGAGAACTCCTCGAGATCTGTCGAATAACGCCACATGCGGGGATAGTGACCTGGATCCATGAACACCCTCTCTGTGTCTACGGCCTTCCCCTGCGAGGTGGCCATGATCTTGGAGGTGGACATGGCCATACGCCCAATCGCGATGAGTTCACCCCGGGCGGTCATCATCGCCACCAGGGCGTTCTTGCGGATGTCCTCATCCAGCATGTGTATGCCCTGGATGTTCAGGTCCGCACCGTGACATATCGCATCCACGGCGGTCGCCTTGACGACGATCTTGGGAAGTGGTTGAACAAGGACCTCCATCGGGAGTATCATGCTCCTGAGCCAGTCCTCGCGCCCATACTGCTGCCAGAAGACATAGGCGTCCCTCAGGTCCTGAAGGCTCACGGCACGGTCCTCGGTCATCTTCCCGGAACGGGAACGTCTGAGCTCGACCATGTTGGCACCGCAGCCCAGCACGTCACCGATGTCGGTGCACAAAGCCCTAGCATAGGTTCCGGCATCACAGGATATCCTGAACAGGATGTCCCTTCCGCGGATATCGAGGATCTCCAGTTCCTTGATGGTGCGGATACGTACCTGACGCTTCACGGCGGACCTCACGGGAGGGAGCTGGTAGATCTTCCCGACGAAACGGGACATGACCTCACGTACCCTCCTCTCGGGACGGTCGTCATGCAGACGCATCAGACAGATGTACTCCTTGTCGGAGGAGAGAACTATATCGGTGAGACGGACGGCCTTGCCGGTTGTCAACGGGAGAACACCGCTGACATAGGGGTCCAGCGTTCCGCCGTGTCCCACCTTGTCCAATTTCAAAGCATCCCTGGCCCAGGCGGTGGCCTGATGGGATGTGGGGCCGGCGGGCTTGTCGAGGATGATCACCCCGCCTTTGAGAAGCTCCCCGACCGAACGGTCGGAGGGACGTTTGCCCCATCTGTCAGGGATCGTGTCCGGGTCCCTGACTATCAACTCTCAACACCCAGTGCTTCAAGTATGGTTTCCAGGACCTGGTCCGGATCCAACTCGTCGGTGTTGACCACGAGGTCGTACACGCTCCTGTCCTCGATGTCGATGCCATAGTACATCATGTACCTCTTGGCCTCGGACCTCTGACGGTCGACGGTCTTGGCGTGTGCCTCCTCGAAGGTCTCCCCCTCGCGCAGACCCACACGGGCCATACGGACATCGGGACTCGCGTCGAGATAGATCTTGAACGCGGGGATGCCGTTGCGGGAGAGCATGTAAGCGGAAAGTCTTGATTCAAGGATGATGTCCTCATTGGCCCTCGCGATCTCGAGGATCCTTGAGTCGATCATCTTGTCGATGGAGGGGTCCTGCTCGGCGATGGCGCCGAGCTCCCCCAAAGTCAGGTTTTTCTCCGCAGCAAGCTGGCGGAAGATCTTCCCGAAGACAACCGCTTCGAGACCGAGCTTCTCGGACAGCTTGCTGCAGGCGGTCGTCTTCCCGGACCCGGGAGGACCGCTTATGGTTATTCTCATTCGATCTCAGCCCTTTTGACTTCCCTGTCGAGCTCCGCAAGGTGCTTCTTGAGGAAGATGAACCTGATCAGTCTGTTCTCGATCTGTCCGATGGGGAGACTCACCATGGTGTAGATGATGATCCACACAGGGAAGAATCCCATCAGGGCGGTGTTGAGGTCGACGGTTCCCCAGGGGAGTGCGACGTGGGTGAGGGCGATCATCTCCTCCGTGTCGAAGTAGTTTGCTCCCTCTCCTGTCTGGAGGAAGAACCAGACCCATGCGTACACGGGTATGATGAAGAGCATGGTTATGGGCATGACCTTCATCTGCTTGGTGCTCGCCTCCATGGACATCGCCATCATCTGAGGCTGCTGCTCCTGGAGTTTCTTCATTTTGAAGAGGTTGTTCTCGATCCTTGCCTGACGGAACTCCTTGTTGAAATCGCTCTGGATCTGCTGATTCCTGGCCATCTCAATAGGGTCGGACATCACGCTGCGGATGATTGTACTGACCGTGATCATCACCAGTCCGGCGATGACCAGGGTCAGCACGGGGTACTGCCCGTCGAAGGCGATGTACCTGAATACCACATCCAGTGCCTGTCCGATCTGCGACCTGAACGACATGACGATCATCATGATGACGAGCGTCAGCATCATTCCGATCATCGTTTTGTTCGACATCGGAGGTGCCTGTTGCTGCACCTGTTGCATGCTCTGCGGACTACCTGGATTTGGCATTTACTTACTCTCCTCCACCGAAGAATCCCCTCATCACGGGGTTCATCTCCATCATCTGCTCGCGGCCGATGGCCTCGTACAGATGGATCAGGATTCCGACGGTCAGCAGAACTCCTGTTCCGCTGGCGTTTCCGGTTGTTCCTATCATGTCTGCGAATGCTGCGAGGGCTCCGACGAGTGCTCCCGAGAGGATGGTGATCGTGGGGATGTATCTCTCCAGGACACGCTTCAGGACACGGGGGTCGCGACGGAATCCGGGCATCTGCATACCGCTCCTCTGGATCTGATTGGCGACTGCCTCGGGACCGAGGTTGGTTGTCTCCACCCAGAACTTGGCGAACAGGATCGATCCCATGACCATCACGGTGAAGTAGACGGCCACATGGGCGAGGTTCTGCACCACGCTGTGTCCGTTACCATAGTTCGTGGGGTCCAGGATAGGCATCAGCCAGGTTGTCAGTCCCTGCGGGGCTGACAGGTACCATGCGATACCTCCTGCAGCCGTGGTCGATCCGTCCTCGAAGTATCCGATGGAGGAGTTTCCTCCGATGAGCGGGATACTGCTGAGGAAGTCGTTGCTGTACAGCAGCAGGGCGGTCATGCTCACGATTGCGAGCAGTGCGGACATCAGGATGACAGGGATGTTGCTTGCGTACATCAGCTTGATCGGGTAGCGTCCTCTCGCACCCCTTGCGTTCCCATGGGACAGGGGGAGTTCGATACGAGTCGACTCCAGATAGGCGACGAAGGCGAAGATCACCAGCGTACCTATCAGCGCGATTACAGGGTTGGGCGAACCCAGGAACAGGCTTTCGTATCCACCCTGCGCCATCTGTTCGGGCGACATGGTGAAGACGTAGTACAGCGCACGGGGGATGGTTCCTCCGGGCGGATTCTCCAAGCTCATGGCGGAGTTGATGTCGATCGGATTCCAGTTGAGGGCTCCGGTGAACAGCGCCTGCGCCACACCTGCGGCGATGAACAGTGAGATACCGCTTCCGATACCCCATTTGGACACCACCTCATCCATCATGAAGATGATATAGGACCCTGCGAAGAGCTGAACGATCAGCAACAGCTTGGCTCCGGCACCTCCGAGGAGGTCGGTAGCTGCGCTCGAGGGTACCAGGTATCCGAATACCTGGGGGATGGCCTCGAACAGGATCATGACGATGACCA
>CALYUZ010000014.1 GCA_945492685.1 uncultured Methanomassiliicoccaceae archaeon
TGGATGCGGGAAAACTCAGGATCGTAAGCCTCCTGATCGTATCTCTCATGTCCGCAGCGGTTGTCAGCTTCACCGGACTGATCGGATTCGTGGGACTGGTCTGCCCTCACATAGCGAGGATGGTCATCGGCTCCGACAACAGATACCTGATACCTGCCTCGGCGGTGTTCGGTGCAGCCCTGCTGCTAATCGCTGACTCCGTTGGAAGAATAGTCATCGCACCCGCAGTAATCCAGGTGGGAGTCATCACCTCATTCATCGGTGCACCCCTATTCCTGTATCTCATCGTGAAGCAGAAGAAGGAGGTGTGGTGATGTCGATAATCGAGGTCGAGGACCTGTCCTTCGGATACGAATCCGACAGGAAAGTCCTTGATGGAATCTCGTTCACCATCGACGACCCGTCGTTCGTATGCATCGTTGGTCCGAACGGTGTCGGAAAATCCACCCTGATCCGCTGCATGAACGGACTGATCAAACCCACATCCGGATCCGTCAAGGTGATGGGCAGAAACGTAGAAGAATACGACCTCAAGGAACTGGCCAAGATTATGAGCTACGTACCAGTGATGTCGAAGGACTTCAACGTCCTGACCGTGTTGGATACAGTTCTCATCGGAAGGTATGCACATCAGAAATGGAAGACCACATCCGAGGACCTAGACATAGCGTACAAGGCCCTCGAGGCCATGGAGATCGACCATTTGGCAATGAGGAACTTCAACGAACTCTCCGCCGGACAACATCAGAAGGTCTCCCTTGCAAGGGGGCTGGTACAGGAACCGAAGATCCTCGTTCTTGACGAACCCACGAGTAATCTGGACGTCAGGCATCAGATGTACGTCTCTGCATTCCTGAAGATCCTTGTAAGGAAGACCGAAACCACAGTGGTGATGGTCAGCCATGATCTCAACCTCTCCGCCAAGTTCGCGGACAGGATAGTAGTCATGGAACCTCCTGGAAAAATCTACGGGATGGGAGAACCAAAGGATGTGGTGACAAAGGAGATGCTCAGGAAGGTCTACAACGTCGAGAGCAACATCATCGACGACAACGGATCCCCGCATGTGGTACTCCAGTCTGTACTGTTCTAACCTAAATGAAATCCTTTCTAAACTTTTTACTACTTTTACAACCATTACAAACAAGAGTTATTAACTGATGAGAGTATACTCTGAATCAACGGACCGGGAGAATGAAATCCCCCGAGGGTCACTTTCACCACTTTCAGCCACCCCCCGAATTCGGTTAAATACCCAATGTCCGATTAAAGCAGAGAGGAACAACAATGGCCGCAAAAACCCTTGAAGACATACCTGGCGTAGGACCAGCCATAGCAGAGAAACTCCGCGAGGCCGGATACAACGAGCTCATGGCCATTGCAGTAGCTTCCCCGAAGGAGCTCGCGGAGACATGCGAGATCGGTGAGAAGAAGGCAATGGACATCATCGAAGGTGCCAAGCTCTGCGCCGACATCGGAGGTTTCGAAACAGGAGAGGACATCCTGGAGAGAAGGAAGGCAGTCACCAAGCTGACCACCGGATCCCAGGCATTCGACGAACTCCTGGCCGGAGGACTGGAGAGCCAGTCCATCGTGGAACTGTTCGGAGAGTTCGGAAGCTGCAAGACACAGGTCTGCTTCCAGCTCGCGGTGAACGCCACGCTCCCCGAGGAGAGGGGAGGACTCGACTCCGACGTCATCATCATCGATACCGAGAACACGTTCAGGCCGGAGAGGATCATCCAGATGGCCAACTACCTCGGAGTGGACCCTGACGAGACCCTCAGGAGGATACACGTCGCCAGAGCCTTCAACTCGCAGCACCAGGTCCTCCTTGTGGACAAGGCGATGGAGCTCGCACAGACCACAAAGGTCAGACTCCTGATCGTGGATTCACTGACATCCCACTTCAGAGCCGAGTACGTGGGAAGAGGAGCACTCGCCGAGAGGCAGCAGATCCTCAACCGTCATATGCACGACCTCCTGAGCTTCGCAACCGTGAACAACGCCGTCATCGCAGTCACGAACCAGGTCGCTGCCAAACCAGATGCATTCTTCGGAGACCCCACCAGACCCATCGGAGGACACATCGTGGGACACACCGCCACATTCCGTATCTATCTCAGGAAGGGAAAGGCCGGAAAGAGGATCGCAAGGCTGATCGACTCGCCCAACCTGCCCGAGGGAGAGGCCGTCTTCATGGTCACCGAAGACGGTATCAAGGACTGATCCCGAAACACTTCATCCGCGGGAAGGGGGACCTTCTCCCCTCCCCGTCCCATCGCCGAAGCAATAATAAGCGCAGTCTCACTCTGCCCGGTCGTGAAATCCAGCTTCTTCTTCGAACTGTCCGGTGAGACGAAAGACATGGCCCTCGCCGAGGCCATCAAGTGTGTCGAGGCCGAGACCGACTCCCACGAGATCCTCGCAAAGGGACCCGGCTACATGGTCGCATCATTCGACGACAGGTTCCTGGACCCCATCGCGGACCGCATCTCCCTCACCCACAGCATCGGAAGGTACCTTGGGGAATACACCCCGGACGACATATCCGGATTATCCGATGTGGAGCTCCCAGAAGGAACGTTCGCCATCCGTGCCAAGAGGTTCGAGGGGATGATGAAGGACGTGGACTCCCAGAAGCTCATCCGCAGCGCCGGAGCCCTCCTGTCGAAGAAGAACAGCGTCAACCTGAAGGAACCCGACGTGGTCGTCAGGATGCAGATGTGCGACAAGGTCCACATGTACATCGAACAGAGGGTCACCGACACGGACCTACTGGAGAAGAGGAAGGTCGGGGAGAGGCCGTTCTTCTCACCCATCTCCCTGCACCCCAAGTTCGCCAGAGCACTGATCAACCTCACCGGAGTGAAGAAGGGAGGTACCGTCCTGGACCCGTTCTGTGGAACCGGAGGCATCGTGATCGAGGCCGCAGAGATGGGGATGAGGGCCATCGCATCGGACTTCGACGAGGAGATGGTCATCGGATGCCAGGAAAACATGGACTTCTACGGACTGAAGCTTGAGGATTCGGAGGTCCTTGACATCGGCGACATAGGGGACAGGTTCACCGACATCGACGCGGTATGCACCGATCCGCCCTACGGAAGGTCCACCAAGACCGGTGGCGAGGACATCGACCACATCTACATGCGCGCAGGCGAGGCCATTCCCAAATCATTGAACGATACCGGAAGGGCGGGGGTCGTCCTGCCCCATCCGATAACATTCGACACGATGACGCTGGAGGGTATGTATCTCCAGAAGGTCCACGGGTCCCTGTCCAGGCACTACCACGTGTTCAGAAAGTGAACCGGGCATCCGACAAGGATTATCAACCGCGATCCGATGCGGAAGCGTGAACAAATACCTCAGGCTATTCAGATTGGGAAACTGCGTGATGGGCATCATCGGCATCATCACCGGTGCGTTCATCGCCGTGGGATTCGACATCCTGGACCATCTGGTGCCCATCGCGATCGCGTGCGCCGTGGTGGTCGTCTTCATGGCCGGAGGAAATGCCCTCAACGACTACATCGACAGGGAGATCGATAAGACCGCCCACCCCGACAGACCCGTTCCCAGAGGCGAGATAACACCCATCGCCGCAAGGAACCTGGGCATCGCCGCAATGTTGGCATCCGTGCTCCTGTCTCTCCTCCTGTTCAATCCCCTGGCCACTGTCATGGTAATCATCTGTGCAGTGTTCATGGTCCTGTACGAGACCACGTTCAAGCAAAGGGGATTCATCGGCAACCTGACCATCGCAGGACTGACCGCGATGATCTTCGTTGTGGGAGGAACGGTGGTGAACAGCACCGAGAGCACGATCCTGTTCGGTATCATGGCATTCCTGGTGAACGTCGGAAGGGAGATATCCAAGGATATCGAGGATATGGAATCCGACGAGGGAAGGAGGACCCTGCCCATGAGCATAGGTCCGAGGAAGGCCGCCGCAGTCGCATCCGCAGCATTCATCATCGGTCCCATCCTGAGCATCATACCCTTCGTCACGGGCGAACTCGGACCCTTCTACCTACTGGTTCTCGTGGCCGATGCTATGTTTTTATATTGTTCGTACATTGTGTTCACCAGTGCACACTCTGCACAGAAGTACGCCAAGATTGCGATGTTCGTCGCCCTCTTCGCGTTCATACTCGGCGTGATATGACATGACGGTCAAGCAGTACCTACTCGACAAGATTTCCGAAGGGACGCTTCACATGGCACTCCTGGATCCCGACAAACAGCCCCCCGAGGTGGCAGGCGAGATAGCCCGCAGGATGAAGGATGCAGGGACGGACGCGGTCATGATCGGCGGTTCCACCGGGGTCACATCCGAGAACCTGGGAAAGACCGCCAAAGCCATCAAGGAGTATTCCGGACTGCCCACCATCTACTTCCCCGGCGGGCCCGATGCGATGTCCGCGGAGGTCGATTCCATATTCTTCATGAGCCTGATGAACAGCTCCGACCTGAAATGGGTCATGGGAGCCCAGGTGTACGCCGCACCCTACATCAAGAAGCTCGGAATCGAGGCCATCCCCATGGGATACATCGTGGTGGAACCCGGAATGAAGGTCGGAGAGGTCGGTAAGGCCAACCTGATCAAACATGACGAGATCGACAAGGCCGTGGCATATGCATTGGCATGCGAGATGTACGGAATGTCCTTCGCATACCTCGAGGCTGGATCAGGAGCGGACAGGCCCGTTCCCCCCGAGATGATCTCAGCGGTCAAGAATGCGATAAACATCCCCCTCATCGTCGGAGGAGGCATAAGGACCCCCGAGGCGGCCGAGGCCGCAAGGAAGGCGGGGGCGGATGTCATCGTCACCGGAACGTTCATCGAGCAGTGCTCCGACGACAGCAAACTGAAGGCGGTCGTCGCCGCATCCAAGGGACTGTGATATCTTGGGATATGAGGAGAGGCCCTCATACAACACGCCCATCTCCCCCCGTGCGCCCATGTGGCTCACACCCGAGGAGAGGGCCGCCGGAATCAACAAGGACCTGAAGATAGCCGCACGCAGGTTCCTCTGCCCCAACTGCGGACGCGAGTTCAGCCTGTTCCAATCCAGGGCGGTAGCATGCAAGGCATGTCCCCAGGCAAGTCAGAACTGCCCCAACGTCAGATGCCCCCACTGTGACTCCGAGTTCCCCCTGAGGGGATTCGTGGTCCCCGACAACAAGCAGGACCAGGTACACATGTCCGCATATGCAGACAAGGTTTTCAACCACTGGCAGGACTGCTACGGGAACAACAGAAGGTAAAAACACTGTGAAAGGGGGAGAGATCCCCCGTTTTTCATCTTTTCTGGATCGCAAGCATCTGAGGATGCCTGTTCATCACGGCCGCGAGATCGATGGGTCTCGCATATGCATGATGCATACCGTCACCGTTCTCCACCGATGAATCATTCTCCGTCACGATGCGGAGGGCTTCGGTGCACACGTCGAGCATGGACCTGGAACCGTCCATGAGGTCCTTCGCCACCACGGCGGCATCTGCGACCATGCGTGTCTGGGCGTTGTCGAAGAATGCGGCGACCGGAACGTTCACCTTGTACTCACCAATCTCCACGGTACGGATGGACACGGCAGTGATGCTGACCTCCTTCCTGGCCTTCTCGTAGACTATCCCCTTGGAGACCGGATATCTGTCGGCGGGAAGCCTGTAGACGACATCCGATTGGAGCTTCTCAACATCCGCTGATGACGCCCTGAATCCGTTCACCAGGATCACACGGTCTGCAAGCCTGATCGCAGACTCGTCACCGCTGACCATCACCAGGGACACTCCGGCCTCCCCCATCGACCTTCCGAGTTCGGACAGAGGTGTGATGGGGTCGTCGGATGCGAGGAAACCGCGTCTGATTACACCGGGACTGGAGAACTCCTCATCCACGATGACCATCCTGCAGCCCATCTCCACGGCTTCCGATACAGCAACGAGTTCGGACACGGGTGCCGACACCGATGATCCGAGTATGGCGAATGTGTCCTGTGCCTCGGGGATCGAACCGACGAACATCGAGATGTCGACGGAATCGGCCGGACGCCCACCCTCGCCCATGACGAACGATGCATCGGGAACGGAGATGACGTATTCCCTTCCATCTCCTGGGATGTGATCGTACACTCCTGCGAACAAGGCATCGGCGAGACATGACTTCCCATTCCTCCCAGAGCCAGTGATGACAGTGAATCCCTTCGGAACACCCATTCCTACGATAGGTTCCCCGTTGGGAACCTCGAACGTCACCTTCAGGGAATCATCACAGTCGAACGGAACGGCATCGACCATCGGTGCAAGGTCGTCGTCCCTGCGGGGAAGGATGGAACCCACCGCGACAAATCCCACCAGGCCCTTTTCCTCGAGGGAGGACCTGATGTGCTCCGCGTTCTCGGCAACATGCAGATGGTTGTAGAGCTTGGACTGCTTGTATGCGGAGAAGAACATGGACTCGGACACTATGGTCGCGATCCTCGAGAAGATCAGTGCCTCCGTTGTGGCGGCGCACACCTTGCCTCCCACGGATGGGAGATCGGCGGTGAACCTGACCTCGACGAAGTACTGTGTGATTGCAACGCTCCCTCTGTTCAGGATCTCCTGACCGGGACGGGGTATGTAGACCTCCCCTCCATCGGTCTTGGGTATGGGCGAGCGTGCATGGGTGCGTGCGGACTCCCAGAAGCGCCTGGCGATCAGGTCGCGGAGGGCCATGCTGCGGACAGGCGTGTCCCATGTGTCCGCGGGGAACCCTGCGGCCTTCATCGGGACCCTCACCCTCATACGGGTGTGTCCGGTCTTGTCGTTCTGGACCTCATCGATGATGATCTCGAAATCCTCCAGGACGAAGTTGTTCGTTATTCCCTTGTACTTGGCGAACGGCTTCCCGTCCGCGTTCTTCAGTGTCTTACGGAGGACTTCCTCGGACGCCATCTCAACGGATCTCCAAAAGTTTGGCCCTGATCCTGGGATCTGACTCGACCCTGACCGGACCCTCGCCCACAAGCTCGCGGATGACCACCTCCATCACCAGCCATACCACCACGTTCAGACGGAAGCAGCCGGTGGATGACCTGCCCTCCCTTCCGACGGAGCCGTGCATGTGCATGATGGGATTGCCATCCATGTCGGGGAAAACCGTGCCCGTGCCTGTGAGCTCGCACGGTGCATCCAGTTCGAAGGTCCTGGGGACCACCTCCCCCTCGATGGGCCACGTGGGACCCACCACGAAACGGGAGCCTGGGCCGACACCTCCCACGGCGGTGACCGTGGCATGGCGGATGCCCTTCTCCCTGCAGAAAGCCTCCACCGATTCATGGAGGACCTCCCCCTCGTCCAATCTCAGGACGAAGATCCTGCCCTCCCTCATCTCGGCGGAATGCATACGGAAAACCCTCAACGGAACTTGCTGTACCTGTCGAGGAGCCTGCTGATCTTGTCGTACTCCTCTTTGGTAAGATCTCCCGCATCAAGGAAGGTCCTGACGAACTCCTTGGCATCCTTGGTGGACACACGGGAAGCCTTGGCGATGACGGATGCAAGGAAGGACGATGCCTTGGAGGGATCCATGGACGACGCCTCAAGGATCTCGTTCATATCGTACTTGAACGGGTTGATCTTGTGCGTGTTGAGCATGGCCTGTCTCTTCGTGGACTCCTTCGTCTTCACCGGTTTGTTCTTCTTAGCGTTCCCCTTGTCATACGAGGGGGCGGGTGTCGAGGCGACCACGACCTTGTTCTTCTTCATTTCACCAGCCAAGTATATTACTCCGTTATGCGTCGAATAACCTCCCCTATATAAACAATTGTCCCCGCGCGCGGAAGAGGGGAAAGTGAAGGATTTTTAGGGGGATTGAGATACGACCGCATGGAGCAGCAGGGGTCGTTCCCCAACAGACTGATGCCCACCAGGACCCTCATCGTGTACTACGCGATGTTCATCGCGACCATCGTCATAGCGGTCGTCGGGTTCGTGAGCGGAAACACGGGGGACCTCATATTGACGGTTCCCATCGCACTCATCCTTCTGAAGACCATAATCACCGATAAGAGCTTCATCCACATCCCGCCGACGATGGTCTTCCTGATGATGGGGACGTTCCTCTTCGCGATCATCGGAAAGCTGGCCAGCGACGGAAACAGCATAGGCTTCATAGCCAGCATCCTCACCGGGATGAACCTCGAGATCATCGGTCTGATCTCCGTGTACATCCTGATGAAATCCCTACCGGGGGTCAGGGAGGAGAAGCGCAAGATGGTCCTGCTGATATCCCTGTCCATATCCATGTCCATCTTCCTGGTCATGAAGATGCTCCAGTACTACACATCTCTGGTGGTGGACCTCGTCGACCCCGTGTACATCGACGTCATGATGGAGGAGATGCTAGGAGTAATCCTGGGTGGACTCGTGGTCGGATTCTTCTACAACTACAGCAGGAACTCATCCATATTCAGATACACGGTGGACAACTTCCTGGAGAAGAACTCCAATACATTGGGTCTCACCGACAGGGAGATTCAGGATATTGAGAGCCTGATCCTCCAGGGCGAGTCGGAGAAACTGGAGTTCAAGTCCACCATAAGGACGAACCTCCAGACGGGTGAACCGGACAAGAGGATGGAGAAGGCCGTGCTGAAGACGCTGGTGGCGTTCATGAATTCCGAGGGAGGGACACTCCTCATAGGGGTCTCCGATGACGGGAGCGTGTGCGGGATCGACCTGGACGGATTCGACAACAGGGACAAGCTGAACCTCCACTTCACGAACATGATATCCAGCTCCATCGGGAACGAGTACCTGCCGTACATCAAGTTCAACCTGGTGGACTTCGACGAGAACAAGTCGGTGATGAGGGTTGTCTGTGCACGCAGCAGGAAGCCCGTGTTCCTCAAGGAGGGGAAGACCGAGATATTCTTCGTCAGATCCGGACCCTCCAGTGTGGAACTCGCCGGTATGAACCTCATCAACTACGTCAAGAACAGGTCGTTGAAGAGAAGGAAAACGGTTTTGGAAAAGGTTTCGGAGTGATCTCACTCCTCGTCCTTGGCCAGGTGCAGGGCCTTCTTGGCCTTGCTGAGGGACCTGGAGATGAGGAGTGTCATAATCACCGCGATGACGGTGACGATCACAGCATAGACGAGCATCCCCACGAGGTCGTCCTCGGTTCCGAAAATGGCCTTGATGGCGGCCTTGATGGTGTCGTTCCATGCGAGGGCGGCCACCAATCCGAAGGCTGCGGTGATCAGGGATGCGAATGTCTCGAGCAACTGTACTTTGAATGCGTCTGAAGATGCAGACATGAAGAAACCATCCGAATCCTCAATATTTAATCGATTTTACACTTTTTATCGTAAAACAAATAACCTCAGAACCTGACATCCAACAAATGTCGATTCGGATGTGGTCCTGAGGGGTGGGCAAAAAGAGGAAATAGGGAATGACTGAGACCCTTTGAAAGCTGACCCACCCCGGAACTTTGTGTTATGGTTTTATCAGTTCAGCATTCCGCGGAACTTCTCGCAGCTGTTGATCTTGATGTCCAGCAGCTTCTCGATGTTCATCTTCGCGGCGATACCGCGGGGTACTCCGGGAACCGCGGTGACGACACCGATTCCGAGCTCCTCGCGGAGCTCCCTCATGATGCACTCGTCTGCGATCTCGAGGGTGGAGATTCCCAGCTTCTTGGCGACGTACTCCTTGGCCTTGCCGACCTTCATGCTCTTGTCGTACTCCATACGGGCGACCAGATCTCCTGCCGATCTGATTCCTCCCATTCCGGATGCCATGTAGTGGGGGACTGCCATTCCGGCGGTGTCTCCCACTCCGACCTATATACCGTCCACGTGTGCGATCTCGACCATTGCCTTGTTGCACCTGGTGACCGCGTCGATGGGCGCGGTCTCGCACATGGGGATTCCACCGACCCCCATTCCCATGTTCACGTGACAGGGGAGCTCGGAGACCCTGACGCACTCCTTGATGAAGGTGACGGCCCTGGCAAGGTTCCATGCGAGGCTCTTACTTGTGTTGGTGTTGACGACGGGTCCGAAGACGGATGCTCCGGCCTTCTGGGCCAGTTTGACCTGCTGGTGGGGGTACAGTCCCGCGACGATCTGTCCGTCGTACTCGATGGATCCGTGGATTCCCATGACGGACTC
>CALYUZ010000015.1 GCA_945492685.1 uncultured Methanomassiliicoccaceae archaeon
GAGAATCAGCTCAAGGACAACATCCTGACCATGCTGATGGAGGATGGTGTCGAGGCCCTGGTGACCAAAAGGGGTGCCAGGTACTATGTCGAGGCCACTGATACGGAGGCTGCGGTCAGGTCCGTGCGCAAGGTCTTCGGGGTGGCGTCCATCTCCGTGGCAGAGGTCTGTTCCTCCAAGATGGAGGACATGTGCGCGGTCGCCGCCGAGTACTCCAAGGGGAGGCTCTCCGAGGGACAGTCGTTTGCGGTGAAGGCCCGCAGGGAGGGATCCCAGGGCTACAGCAGCATGGATGTCGGTCGCGAGGTGGGTTCCGCCATATTCCTCGCCAATGAGCACCTCGGTGTCGAGGTCGATCTCACCACTCCCGACGTCGTGTTCTATGTGGAGGTCCGTGACAACCAGGCGTACATCTTCCAGGACTACATCAGATGCCATGCCGGGCTCCCTGTGGGCAGTCAGGGGAAGGTCGTTGCGCATGTGGAGGATGACCGTGGCCTCGTGTCCGCTTGGTTGATGATGAAGCGCGGATGCAGGGTCATGCTCCGTGGGGAGGATTATCTTCCGTTGCTCCGTCAGTACGACCCTATAATGAGGGCGGTGGACCAGGATGGCGGGAGGAACGTCTTCGGATATGTTCTCGGGACCAGGCTGGAGGATGTTGGCAAAATCGATGTGTCCTCCTATGACCTGCCCGTGTACTTCCCGACCATTGGCATGACCGATGATGAAGTTGCGACCCTGGCCGAGACCATAAGGAACGGTCTCTGAACATCGCATGATACAGGGTCGTCCGCCCTTTCGGACGGACATGACCCTTTTTCTCAAAACAAATTCCGGATGATCAGAAGCGCTTCACGAGCTCGTCCACGGTGGTGAGTTCCGCACCGTAGACCTCCTTCAGGTACTTGATCCCGGCGAGATAGTCCTCCTCCGTGAAGGATTCCACACCGTCCGTGGGGACGATGATGTTGTATCCGCGGTAGTAGGCATCCGCAGTGGTGTGTCTGACGCACATGTGTGCGTGGAGTCCGGTCATGATGACGGTGTTGACCTTGAGCTCGTCCAGGAGGATCTCCAGATCGGTTCCGTAGAATCCGCTGTATCTCCTTTTGGGAACGACATAGTCGATTCCGGTGGGTGCGAGTTCGGGGATCACTTCTGCTCCGGGTGTTCCTGCGATGGCATGGTCTCCCCAGAGTTCGAGTTCCCTGTCGATGCCTTTGATGTGGGCGTCGTTGGAGTAGATGACATAGACGCCCTTCTTCCTGGCCTCCTCGACCAGTTTCTGCATCGGGGGGATGATGCGCTGTGCACGGTCGCATTTCAGCAATCCGGTCACGAAATCGTTCAGCATGTCGACGATGATGACCGCGGTGCGGTCTTTCACTGATGGGGGGTTGAGTGACATTTTGCCTCGGTCAATCCCTACTGAACCACTAGTATTTGGAACCGACCATGTAGCATGGTTACGTTGTAGAACGATATTCCGAAGGTCTGTGAAAACAAGGTCCCCGCCCCGAAGGGACGGGTAAAGGGTTTCAATCCCACAGGGGGATCACTTGATCCTTCTCTGGTTGGCCCTGACGGAAGGCCTGGCCTTCTCGGCACCCTTTCCGGTGTGCCTCATTCCACGGCCCTTCTGTCCGGCGGAGGTCTTTCCGCGGTAGACACGGTTGGTCTGCTTGTTCTCGCAGATCCAGTTGATCTTCTTGTCGGCCTTGATGACGGGGTGTGCGGGGTCGACGAGGATGACCTCATACCACTCCTGCTGTCCGTCTGCTCCGACCCAGTAGGAATTCAGGACCTCAAGGTTGGGGTACCTCTTTGCGGTCCTCTCCTCTGCCATCCTCTGGAGGCTCTTTCCGACGGTAATCTGGTTGATTCCCTTCCTCTTGGCCCTCCTTCCAGTGACGATGGCCCTCTTCTGGAAGCTTCCCTTCCTGACCCTCGCCCTGACGATGACGTATCCCTGCTTTGCCTTGTATCCGAGGGCCCTTGCCCTGTCCAGGCGGGTGGGCTTCTCGACGCGGACGAAGTTCTCCTCCTTCCTCCACTGGATCCTGCGCTCGTAGTTGAGCTCCTTCACGTAGGTCTTGGAGGGGGTGTTCCATGCGTCTGCGATGTAGCTGTACATGCTTTTCCCGTTAACCGGGCGTGTTTCCTGAGTCTCGTCGCTCATGTTTCTCACCTTTACGGATTCACCATTGCGGCACATTTCCGTTCGCGGGACTAAGCGTCCCACAATGGGGCGGAGAGCTGGTCCGTATTTATAGACTTCGAATCCGGACCCTTGGTTCCCGTGCGCGTATGTACTTATAAGAGAGGATGCAATCGACCCGTCGGTCTACATGATCATCGATGTGAAGTACGGCAAGGACGGGGTCCAGAAAGTGGATATCCCGGATGAGAACTACGTTGGAACCTTCTATCCCAAGGATGTCGAATGCGGAGACCCCGACGAGGTCATCGGCGCATCCATCGACGATCCCATCGGATATGACTCCATGGAGCAGTTTCTGGAGGGCGGGGAGGACATCGTGTTCATCGTCAACGACGGTACCCGCCCCACGCCCACCGCGAAGGTCCTGGACGCCCTGTCCAAGAGGATGGACCTCAGGTCCGCCAGATACCTGGTGGCCACAGGGACGCACAGGGACATGACCGAGGAGGAGTACAACTTCGTCTTCGGATCCCACTACCAGGAGCTGAAGGACCGCATCATCTGCCATGATGCCAAGAAATCCGAGTGCGTGAACCTCGGCACATCGAAGAACGGAACGCCCATGGAGGTCAACAAGGTCGCCGTGGATGCCGACCGTCTGGTGATCATCACATCGGTGGAGCCCCATTACTTCGCAGGATACACCGGAGGCAGGAAGTCCTTCCTCCCCGGAGTCGCATCCTTCAGGACCGTGGAGGCCAACCATAAGCTCGCCATGAACAAGGAGGCCCAGTCCCTGGTCCTCGAGGGCAACCCAGTCCACGAGGATATGATGGATGCACTCGCCGTCGTCAAGGACAAGGCCATATTCTCCATCCAGATGGTCCTCGACAGGCACCAGAACATCTACAAGGTGGCCTCCGGTGCCCTCAACCCTGCGTTCGACAGGGCGGTCGAGTGGGCTAACGAGGTCTTCTCCGTGCCAATCCCCGAGAAGGCCGATGTTGTCATCTCCGTTGCCCCGTACCCCATGGATGTGGACCTCTACCAGTCGCAGAAGGCCCTGGACAACGGAAAGTGGGCACTCAAGGAGGGCGGCAAGATCATCATGGTCTCCAAGTGCAGGGAAGGTATCGGACACGCCACCTTCCTCACGCAGCTCTCCTCATCCAGGGATCCCAAGCAGGTCCTGGAGAACCTCAAGGCCGAGTACAAGCTCGGATACCACAAGGCCGCCAAGATGGCGGAGATCGCCACATGGGCATCCATCTGGGCCGTCACCGACCTGGACCCCGAGCTGTTGACGAACGCCAACATAACACCGTTCCCCAGCGTGGCCGATGCGGTAGCCGAGGCCCTCAGGGAGAACCCCAAGTCCAGGGTAATAGTGCTCATGGACGGTAGCGTTACAATTCCGAAGGTGGAATGATGACCGATTTCAGAACAGAGAATCTCGAGAAAGTAAGGAACGCCGTCAACGTCTGTACGATGTGCGGTTTCTGTAAGAGCGTCTGCCCCTCCTTCAAGTCGATCGGATGGGACTCCGCGCTCTCCAGGGGACGTATCATCCTCTCCTACGGTCTGCTCAACGGCGACCTGGAGGCCGACCCCTCCGTCATTGAGAACATGTACACATGCACCACATGTGCGGACTGTGTCAGGAGATGTCCCTCCAAGGTCGACATCGTCGACATCATCGAGCTGTGCCGTGCCGACCTCGTGAAGAACGGACACATCATCCCCAAGCACAAGTCGATGTGCGACAACATCCTCGCCACTGGCAACCCGTTCGGCGAGAAGGCCCCCAGGCAGGAGGTCCTCGGAAGGAAGCCCCACAACGCCAAGATCGGATACTACGTGGGATGCACAGCGACATACAGGTCCAAGAAGACAGCTCAGGCCACCATATCCATTCTGGACAAGATCGGTGCCGATTACACCACCGTTGATGAGGTCTGCTGCGGTTCCGTCATGCAGAGGGTCGGATGGCCCCAGGAGGATGTCACCGAGCTCATGAGGAAGAACGTGGAGAACATCAAGTCCCTCGGTATCGAGACACTCGTCCTCGCATGTGCCGGGTGCTACAGGATGTTCAAGATCGAGTACCCCAAGTACGTGGACGTCCCCTTCGAGGTCCTCCACATCACAGAGTTCCTCGCGAAGCAGGACCTCAAGCTCAAGCCCCTCGATGGCAAGGTGGTCACATACCACGACCCCTGCCACCTCGGAAGGCACTGCGGAGTCTACGAGGCCCCCAGGGAGGTCATCGCCAAGATCCCCGGAGTCGACTTCAGGGAGATGGAGTACAACCGCAAGACCAGCCACTGCTGCGGAGGAGGCGGAGGTGTCAGGTCCGCATTCCCCGAGGAGTCTATGGACATCGCGGGAACAAGGCTGGATGAGGCGGCTTTCGCGGACATAATTATAACGACATGTCCGTTCTGCGTGAACAACCTGGATTCCGCCAAGGGCGACAGGGACATCCAGGTCAGGGACCTCGTAGAGGTCATCGACGAGCTGATGTGAAATGGAAGTCCCATGCAGGAGGGGGACCCTCACGGGGGGACCCCTCATCATGGGCATACTAAACGTGACCCCCGATTCCATCTCCGACGGGGGCACGTGGTCGGATCCCGCAGTGGCCGTCCGCCATGCGTTCGACATGGTGGACCAGGGTGCGGACATCATCGACCTGGGTGGTGAATCCACCCGTCCCTTCTCCGATCCAGTCAGTGCGGATGAGGAGATCTCCCGCCTGATTCCAGTGCTCAGGGACCTCCTCCCATCGATAGATGTTCCCGTGTCAGTGGACACAATGAAGGCATCCGTGGCGGAGAGGTGTATAGGGATGGGCGTGGACATGATCAACGATGTCTACGGTCTGAGGGACGATGGGATGTTAGAGGCCTGTGCCGGGTCCGATGTGGCCGTGGTCATCATGCACATGCACGGTATGCCCAAGACCATGCAGGCATCTGTCATGGGTGACGGGTTCATGACGGAGATACGGGGGTTCCTCCGGGAACGTACCGATGCCGCACTGGATGCGGGGATATCGAAGGACAGGATCATCCTCGACCCCGGAGTGGGGTTCGGTAAGTCGTTCGATCAGAACATGGAGATAATCTCGAACAGTTCCTATTTCTCGGATGGGTATCCTGTTCTGATGGGATCGTCCCGTAAGGGGTTCCTTTCGGAGAAGTTCCCCGGTATGGACCGTGACGATGCATCCGCCGAGGCCGCCAGGATATCCGTCGAATCGGGATCGGACATCGTTCGTGTCCACAATGTCGCAAGGACGGTTGCCGAGATCAGAGGATGATCCCGACCGCGATTATAACCACGACACTCAGACCGGAGATCACATAGAACATCATGTCGCGTCTCTTCTCTGCCGCGACCCTTTCCATCTCCTTGGATCTGCATTCGTCGTTGCAGTACTCCTCCCCGAAGGGTATGGGGTCCCCGCAGTACAAACAGTGTGAATGATCGGGTAGTCTGAGTCCTGCCATATGTTCCACTATACAGAATATAATAGTTAAAAAATTGGTTCTCCTTTATCTATCAGTCCATGTTCCATCCATCAGAGAACACTTTGGTGATTGAAAATGGTCAGATTCACACTTAGGAACATGGCAAGGTCTTCGAGCATGAGGGTGGACCTGGACCCCCGCGATGATGTGAGCGAGATCTCGGACATCGTCCTTGAATGCTGGGGGTCGGAGGGTTTCCTGATGACCAACGGATACAGGATAATCGGAGAGGGCAACAGGATCGGTATGGAGATCTCGGAAGGTGATGTTGTGGATATCATCCCGGACCCACGTGGGATCCCTACGGGATTCATAAACAGGTTGTGACATCACGGTTCCATGAACGGAAGGTGCGGAACATCCGCCGATGTCATCATGCACGGTAAGGCGGTCGAGGACATCCTGGCCATCGCGGATTCGTCCATGTCCGACGACATCCGGGTTGGTGTGTACATCGGTGGAAAGGTGTCCTCCGATGACAATGGAACGTTCTACGAGATAACCGGGCTACTCCCCTCGGTAGATGGGGCTATCGGGATGGCCGTGACCTCCGAGGACGAATCCATAGAACCTGTAGACGGTGATGTATCGGCGATCAGGGAACGGATGGGCGAGGGCGTGTTGATCGTCGTGGACCCGTACGCATGTCAGTTCACGATAAACATCGTGGATGGAGAATGTGTCCGCAGGGCAGATGCGGTCATGTTGGAGTGATAACTCAGACCCAGATGGCATGCCTGTTGCGCATGTCCTCTTCCGTGATGCCCTCGCGCTCCATTATGTCGCACACTATGCAATCGAACAGAAGGAGTGCCGAGTCTTCGAACAACGTTCCGAGGGGTGCCGTCCTGGCAACCTCCTCGTCATGGTCGATTCTGAGCACTATGGGGATGTCGGTGACCTCGTTGAGGGCACACTCCTCCCTTCCGGTCACGGAGATTATCTTGGACCCTATCCTGCGAGCGATGACGGCCGTCTGAACGACCGACGATGTCTTTCCAGTGTTGGAGATGAGCAGGGTGAGGTCGTCCTTCCCGATTATCGGGGTGGTCATCTCACCGACGAAATGAACATCCAATCCCAGTTGGACTAGACGGACCGCGAACAGCTGACCGACGAGTCCGGACCTGCCGGATCCGTAGATGAACACCTTGCGACTACCGAGTATCGCATCGATCAATGCATCTTTGGATGCCGGATCCACGGACATAACCGCGGAGCGGCATCTGTCCAGGATGTCGGTCAGAGGGTCCAAATCACTCACCGGAGGCTGCGGCCTCGGCCTTCTTCCTCTCCTTGATGTCCTTGGCCACCTTCTTGCTGAGGACCCTCTCGTGGATGACCCTCATGTACATCGCATCGTGCTCCAGAAGGGGGGATGTGGAGATGATGGTGGCGTTGGGCTTCATCTCGATGAGCGCCTCGGCCAGGTAGTCGAACTTGAGGTCTCCCTTCTTGATAGGGGTGAGCCTCTTCTCGTTGCCGTCGATGTAGTCGACACCTGCGAATGCGGTGTGTATCCTGCCGTCGCAGTAGGGTTCGACCTGCTCCAGGAGGTTCAGGAAGTCGTCGGTCTCCCTGAGGGAGCCGTTGGTGCGGGAGTGGTAGTGTGAGAAGTTCACCACGGGGGCCACACCGGGGATTGCGTCGCAGAGGTCCAGGACCTGGTCCAGGGATCCGAACACGTCCTGTTGGCCGGTGATCTCGACACCGAGCCTGGGTTTCAGGCCGTTGCCCTGCCACCAGTCCATGAGCATGGCGACGTTCTCGAAGATGTTGTTGTCGACCTCCTCGCGGTCCATCTTGTCATCGTACAGTCCGAGACTGGTGACGACGATGTCTCCGTCGAGGGCGTCCATGATGAGTCCGGCGTGCCTGATGCTGTCGAGGCAGACGTCGGTGAGTTCGGTGTTGGATCCGAGGTCCATGTAGTAGGGTGTGTGGATGGACATGTTGACATCCAGTCTCTTCGCCATGTCTCCGATTCCATAGAGTTCCCCGAATGTGTCGGAGACGCCGGAGGGCATGTAGATCAGGTCATCGTCCTCATCGATGGGCTCATCGGGGTCGCTGATGGGCTCTCCGTCCCTGACGATCTCGATGACGAATCCCTCCTCGATGTCCTTGAGGGTCATTCCTATCTCCTCATCGTCGGGGCATCTGGTGTATGAGTTGGCCCTGACCATCTGGATCTCCAGAGCGCTGAGGCTGAGGTTGTGGACGTCCTCGATGCCGTCCTGGAGAGTGCGACCTTTGCAAGAGAGCGGGATGCCTGCGGGACCGAACCTAATCATGGAATCACTGGGTCGCTTGATTGCACACTCCTATAAATATTGGTGCGCACGCGCGAAATAAGGGTGCGATGGACCTCTGTTCCATCATGTACGGGGATTCTATCCGGTCATCCTGTCAATCTCTTGTCGGCTTCATATACAGGGTATATGTTCGATGTATCATGGAGTGCGAGAGGGAGCTCACGGATGATGCGAAGACGATGCTCGGTGATCCGAGGAAGGCCCTTGTGGCCATGGCTCTCCCCATGATCGTGGCCACGATAGTCCAATCCGCCAACAATATCATCGATGCGGTGTGGGTGTCCGGTCTCGGAACCGCGGCACTGGCCGCCACCGGTGTGGCGTTCCCTTTCTTCTTCATCGTCATGGGGATCGGGAACGGTATCGGCGTCGGTGCCTCCCAGGCTTTGGCGCGCAGACTCGGAGCCGGTGATTACGAGGGTACCAACAGGGTGGCCTCGCAGACCATGATGATGTCCCTGGTCGCGGGAGTGGTTTTGGCCGTCGTTCTTTTCGTTTTTGCCGAACCTGCGATGGATATGTCCGGTGCGGGGGACTATCTGGCGGAGTGCCTGGAATACTCTGTCCCCATATTCGTCTGCATACCGTTCATCATGGTCTCCGCCATGTTCAGTGCCCTCCTCCGCGCCGAGGGGGCGTCCAAGAGGTCCATGATGCTCCAGCTGGCTGCGGCAGTGTTGAACATCATCCTGGACCCGGTCTTCATCTACGGTCTCGGATGGGGTCTGGCCGGTGCAGCATGGGCCACATGCATCGCCATGTCTTCGTGCATGGTTTTCGGAATCTATTGGTACTACGTCCGCAAGGACACCTTCGTCCGCATCCCCCTGCATGGATTCCGTTTCGACCGTCATCTGGATGCCGATATCCTGAGGGTGGGGATCCCCGCATCCATGGAGATGATCGTCATGTCGGTCACCGCGTTGGTGATGAACCGCATCATACTGCTCGTGGACCCGGTCGATGGTATCGCCATATACTCCACCGGCTGGAGGGCGCTGGATATGCTCACGATACCCGCGATGGCATTCGGATTCTCCCTTGTCCCCATATGCGCAGCGGCATACGGTGCCGGCAGGATGGACAAGTTCCGCGAGGCGTTCTCGTACTGTCTCAGGCTGGGGACGGCCCTCATGTGCATCCTGGCCGTGTTCACCCTTGTGGCGGCCCCCGCCATCGTGTCCCTGTTCACATATTCGGATGCCACATCGTCCCTTGCACCGGAGATGGTGACATTCCTGAGGATAGGTGCGGTGTTCCTGCCGTTCATCACGGTTAGTTTCGCATCGTCGGGCATGTTCCAATCTCTGGGGATGGGGATCAGGTCCCTGATATCGACCCTGACGATGAACCTCCTGCGCATACCCATATGTGCGGCCCTCTCCGGATTCTACATCCTGTCTTACCTGTGGTGGGGGATGTCCGTGTCGGAGATCATCGGTGCCGCGATAATCGGTGGATGGGCCGTCATCACGCTGCGTCATCTGATGAGGGGCCTTCCGACCCTTCCGGCTTAAGCCAACTTTTATATCCGACACCTGTATACGAGCGTTACCCAATGTCGGGAGAGTCAGAAATATGAACAGC
>CALYUZ010000016.1 GCA_945492685.1 uncultured Methanomassiliicoccaceae archaeon
ATTCAGCTTCCATAGAGAAACGCTGGCAGGAGATGTGGAGGAACGATGCGGTCTACCGCTTCGACCCCGACTCCGACAAGCCGGTGTACAGCATCGACAATCCCCCCAGGTACACATCCGGTCCCCTCCACCTCGGACACGCAACCGGATACTCCCTGATCGACTTCGCCGCACGCTTCAGGAGGATGAGCGGCTACAACGTGTTCTTCCCCCTGTGCTTCGATGTCAACGGTACCCCCATCGAGGTCAAGGTCGAGAAGAAGCACCACATCACGAAGCTGGACACCCCCAGGCAGGAGTACAGGAGGCTCTGTGAGGAGTACGCCAACGGCTTCATCGAGCAGATGACCAAGGATTTCGAGATGCTCGGAGAGTCCATGGACCCCAGCATCTACTACCAGACCGATGCCCCCTACTACAGGAGGATCACCCAGCTGTCCTTCGTCAACCTGTTCAACAGGGGACTCGTCTACAAGGCCAACTTCCCCGTCAACTGGTGTCCCGGATGCATGACCGCCCTCGCCGATGCAGAGGTCGAGTACAGGGACAACGTCAACAAGCTCAACTACATCAAGTTCCAGGTCGCCGACTCCGATGCCGACGATTATATGCTGATCGCCACCACCAGGCCCGAGCTCCTGTGCACCTGCAAGGCCGTCGCGGTCCACCCCGACGACAAGGAGAAGGCCCATCTGGTCGGCAAGGAACTCATCACCCCCCTGTTCGGAAGGAGGGTCAAGGTCATCTCCGATCCCAAGGTCCAGCTGGACTACGGAACCGGAAACGTCATGATCTGTACCATCGGTGACAAGGACGACCTCGAGTGGGTCATGAAGTACCACTTCGAGATGGAGAAGGGAATCGACGAGGCCGGAAGGATGACCGAGCTCGCCGGAAAGTACGCCGGAATGACCGTTCTGGAGGCAAGGGAGGCATCCATCGAGGATCTCCGCGCCGCCGGAATACTGGTCAAACAGGAGGACAACCCCCAGCAGGTCTCCATCTGTTGGAGATGCCACACCCCCATCGAGTTCCTGCAGGTCCCCCAGTGGTTCCTCAAGACCACCACCTTCAAGGACGCCATCCTCAAGAGGGCGGAGGAGATCAACTGGTTCCCCGAGTTCATGAAGATCAGGCTCGAGGACTGGACCAACTCCCTGGAGTGGGACTGGGTCCTCAGCAGGCAGAGGGTGTTCGCCACCCCCATCCCCATCTGGGAGTGCGAGGAGTGCGGACACGCGGTCTGCGCCACGGAGGAGCAGTGCTACGTCGACCCCACACTGGATGCTCCCCCCGTGGGGGGATGTCCCAAGTGCGGCGGAAAGCTGATCGGATGCACCGATGTCTTCGACACATGGATGGACTCATCCGGATCCTCTCTTTACAACACCTTCTGGGGAAGGGACGAGGAGATGCACAAGAAGCTGTTCCCCATGACCCTCAGGCCCCAGTCCCACGACATCATCAGGACCTGGGCGTTCTACTCCATCCTCAGGGCGGAGCAGATCGAGGAGTCAATCCCCTGGGAGAACATCATGATCCACGGATTCATCATGGCCCCCGACGGAACCCCCATGCACTCATCCATCGGAAACGTCATCGACCCCATCCCGATCCTCCAGAACTACGGAGCCGACGCGCTCAGGTACTATGCGGCCACATGCTCCCTGGGAATTGACCATGCATTCAGGGAGAAGGATGTCATCCGCGGTAGGAAGCTGTGCAACAAGGTCTTCAACCTCGGCCAGTTCGTGAGCAGGTTCTTCAAGGACGTCCCCAAGGAGCAGCCCGCACTGAGGACATCCGACAGGTGGATCGTCAGCAGGTACTCCAAGGTCCTTGCATCGGTCACCGCCCACCTCGAGCAGTACGAGTTCGACAAGGCCATGAAGGAGGTCGAGGGATTCATCTGGCACGAGTTCGCCGACAACTACGTCGAGATGGTCAAGGCCAGGAGCGACGATGCGGTCAAGTGGACCCTGTACAACGTCTTCCTTGGAAGCATCAAGATGCTCGCACCCTTCATGCCCCATGTGACCGAGGACGTCTATCAGGAGCACTTCAAGGCCATCGACGGATGCAGGAGCATCCATCTCACCGCATGGCCCGCACCCCTGTTCACCGACGATGCCGCAGAGGATGCCGGAGAGGTCCTGAAGGATGTCCTCGCGGCGATCCGCGCATGGAAGAGCGAGAACAAGGTCGCACTCAACGCCGAGCTGTCCATGATCGAGCTCGTCGGTGCCGACGCATCCAAGTTGGAGTCCGCCAAGGACGACATCGTGGAGACCACCAAGGCGAAGGAGCTGAGGATCGCACCCGAGGCCAAGCTGACCGAGGAGGTCGTGGGTGTCAAGCCCGTCCATGCCAAGCTCGGACCCGCGTTCAAGGCACAGGCGAAGGCCATCGTCGCAGGGATCAACGCCATGTCCGTCGCCGATGTCGCGGCACAGCTCGCGAACGGTGCGGTGGAGATCGATGTCGACGGCGAGAAGGTCTCCGTCGGTGCCGAGTTCTTCGAGCTCGACAAGCGCCTGATGCTCGACGGAAAGGCCGTCCAGACCATCCAGGTCGGAAACGTCCTGATCCTCATCGAGCAGTGAAAACAGATCGGGCCGATCACGGTCGGTCCGGTCCCTTCCTTCATCACTAAGGGGATGGGAGAAGCATCTGTGCGTATCGGTTCATCATACGCATGTTCTTTCGGCCCCTTTCACTTCTTTTTTTATGTTGATCATGATGGCATCCATATCGTGGGATTGCATCGAAGATCCGGAGAATTGTAGAGAAGTTGTTCGAGGGAGATGACCCCATCGTTGCCTGGGACGCTGAGAGCGATGGGGGATAGACCCCCGTCGGATGACGGGGGGAAAGGGTTGAGGGGATGAGTGGACGTCCTATGGAGCCTTACGCGGATCCCGCTTTCTCACGGGCCTCGCGTCTCTGCTCCCTTGCGGCTTTCCTCTCTTTCCTCTTAGCCTTTGCATCTGCAACTTTTCCCATACGTGTCACTTCCTTCGTTTCAGGGTTTGCGCTGCCGGTACTCCCCATAGGGTGTTGGCCTCACTCGCAGACTCTGATCTGTGATTCTGTCGGGAATGGATTTAAAACTGACGTTTTACGTTCGTAGAACATCGAAATCAGAAGAATAACCCGTAAATACAGCCTTTCAGAAGTAAGGATAGAGGTGGAGATGCGTTCCCCGTATCAGACAAGACGATACGGGATCTCCTCCCCGTCGGCCATCCTCCTCATGCCCAGGAGGGAGTTGTGCACCATGTCCCTCACCGCGGCATCGTAGTAGAACGCCATGTGATGGGTGATCATCACGTTGTCCATCTTTCTCAGTCTGTCCATGTATGTTCCGGACAGGTCCATGTCGCCGCAGTCGTTGTAGTAGAGTCCGAACTCCCCCTCCACGACATCCAGTGCCGCGCCTGCAAGCTTCCCGTTCTCCAGAGAATCGATCATGGCCTCGGTGTCGATCAGGGGTCCCCTGGCGGTGTTGACGATGTACGCCCCATCCTTCATCTTCGAGAATGCATCCCTCCCGATTATGTGACGGGTGGAATCGTTCAGTTCCAGCTGCGGAGATATCACATCGCTGACGGCCAGGAGCTCATCCGGATCCATCCTCTCGGCGTACCTGTCCGCCTCCGGGGAGGGGCTGCGGTTGCAGTACACTATCCTGCATCCGAATCCGGACAGGTCCCTCATCACGGACCTCCCGATCCTTCCGGCTCCGATCACCCCGACGGTCAGGTCGCTGAGCTTCCTTCCGATCAGTCCCTTCAGGGTGAAGTCGTTCCTCCTGTTCCTCTCCTCTATCGATCTGAGATTCCTGATGGCTGCCAGTATCATCATGACGTTGTATTCTGCCACCCCCTCGGGATCATAGGTGACATGGGTGACGACCATCCCCTTCTCCTCGGCATGATGAAGGTCGATGTGATCGAATCCGATGGTGCGGGTGGATATCATGCGCACTCCCCCATCCATGAAACGGTCGATCATCTCCGCCGTGATGGGGGTGGTGATGATGGAGATGAAGTCGCTTCCATCGGCGAGATGGCAGTTGTCGATGGTGGGTGCATCCTCGGTGTAACCCATCTCCAGTCCGAGTTCACGGGTGAACTCCTCGAAATAGGCCAGTTCGTCGAATTCCCTCATGTTGTACACGAAAACCCTCATCGTTCCGTCTCCGTGGTCGATGAATCATCAGGAGGATAAAAGCGGTTGTGTCGGTGATATTCCGAAAGGAATCAGGCATGGGTCCTGTCCCTGGACGAGAATATCGACTTGACGTTGCTGTCCAGTTCCTTGGAGCTCAGGTTGATCGCCAGGTCCTCGATGGATGTGACGGTGGTGATCAGGCACAGCACCAGCATCATGTCCCCCAGGTCCACCATGGTCAGGAAGAATGGGGCCATGTACCTCAGGAATGCGGACATCTTGTTTCCGTAGGTGTGAAGCAATGCGATCTGTCCGAAGCGGGCCACCCCGATCCCCAGGGAGACGATCCTTATCACCGCTATCACGGCGATCCATGTTATCATCCAAGCCTCCCAGGGCAGGAAGGGTATGAGGCATGCCAGGAGGCACACCGTGAGCACTATGTCCGCGGTGCTGTCGAGTATCTGCCCGGTGCGGTTCTCCGTTCCGCAGTGTCTCGCCAGGAATCCGTCGAGGACGTCCGTTATGCAGCAGTATGCGTAGATGCTCAGGAAAAGTAGGGATAAGGGGGTTGTGAAGAGGAGTAGGACCGAACCCACCATCCTCGAAAGGGAGAGGATGTCGGGCAGGTCCAGCCTCGTCTCAGTCCTGGATGACACGGACCTGGATCCTCTTGTTCTTGAACTTGGCCTTGGTGAGGTCCATGGTCATCCTGTTGCCGAAGTCCTTGTGGACCTCGACTATGGACGAATCCGGGCCCACGGTGATCTTACCGATGGACACGTCCCTGATCCTGGCGTTCCTGATGATGAAGTCCGCCAGTCCGACCTTTCCGAAACCGTCGTTCTTACCGAGGTTCACCTCGAACCTGCACATTCCGAACACATCGGATATCTGGTCGTAGTCCACGACCCTCCTGATGGTGTCCTTGGTTCCGGGTTCGGCATCGGGGACGTCCCTCTTCTCGATCTCCATCCCAGTGCGCATCTCGAACTCCCTGACAAGGTGCTCCTCCTCGGATGTGACGAATGATACCGCGGTACCCTCCTTCCCGGCCCTTCCGGTACGTCCGATGCGGTGGATGTAGGTGTCGATGTCGTCGGGCATGTCGTAGTTGATGACATAGGAGATGTCGTCGATGTCCAGTCCCCTTGCGGCGACATCGGTTGCGATCAGCACATCGGTCACGTCGTTCTTGAAGTCCTTGATGACCTTCTCCCTCTTGCTCTGGGGCATGTCCCCGTGGATGGCCTCCACCTTGTAGTCCAGGTTGGTGAGCCTCTCGTCGAGGACGTCGACCATCTTCTTGGTCTGGCAGAAGATGATGGCCTTGGGCTGGTCTATGTCGAGGATCCTGCAGAGGGCCCAGGACTTGTTCCTCCTTCCCACGGAGATGTAGTACTGCTTCGTCAGGTCCAGGACCACCTCGTCCTGGGAGACGGAGATCTCCTTGGGGTTCCTCATGTAGTCGAAGGCCAGCTGTTTGACGTTCTCCTGCATGGTAGCGGAGAAGAGCAGGGTGTGCCTCTCGGTGGGCATTGCCTTGAGGATGTACTCGATGTCCTCCACGAATCCCATGTCCAGCATCCTGTCCGCCTCGTCCAGGACCATGACCTTGATCTCGGACAGGTTCAGGACGCCCCTGGTGATCATGTCCCTGACACGTCCGGGGGTTCCGGCGACGATGTCGCATCCCGCCTGGAGCTTCTTGATCTGTCCCTCGATGCTCGCACCTCCGTAGATGGGGAGTGCCCTGTGTCCGGAGTACTTGGAGAGCTTCTTCAGCTCCTCTGCGACCTGGTTGGCCAACTCCCTGGTGGGGACGAGGACGATGGCTGTGGGGAACTGCCTTCCCGCGGGGATTGTTCCGAGAACGATGGATCCGTATGCACCGGTCTTTCCTGTACCGGTCTGGGCCTGGGCGAACATGTCGATGCCCTGGAGTCCGAGGGGCACGGAGTTCACCTGGATCGGGGTGGGCTCCTCCCATCCCATGTCATCCATGGCCTTTGCGATGTCTTCGGGTATACCGATTTCTGTGAATTTGGAGATCATATCAATCACTGATCTGAAACCAACTGCCTGCGACTTCACACAGACAACAGTGTTCGTTTTCGATTGTCGTATATATTTAATATTTAAATAGGTGACAGGTCGGAAATCATTTCCTCCCCTTGTCGGCCAGCTTGTCCTTGCACTTCCTCTTCTCGGGTGCGAAGGATGCCCGTATCTTCTTCCCGTTGATCCTGGAGCCGTTCACAGCCTTGAGGACCTCGCCGGCGATGGATGTGTCTATCTCCACGAACGACGAGCTGCTGCCCATCCCGATGCGTCCTATCTTATCTTCGGTGATCCCGGCGCAACGGGTGATGTGGGAGACGAGGTCGGTGCGGGTGGTGCCGGAGGTCTTCCCTATGTCCAGGGAGAGGACGGTGGCATCCTCCAGCCCCTTGGATGCCTCCTTGGTGATGGTGGCCTTCACCTTCTTCTTGCGGGGTTTCTCATCCCTCCTCTCATCGGCATGGAGCGCCTTGAGCTCGGGGTTGGAGATCTGCATCCCCTGGATCTGCTTCCTGGTGACCCTCTCCACCTTCCTGTCCATGTACTCCTCGTACACCCCGATGCGTCTGTCCTCCTTCGGGGTGATGAACGTGATGGAGACTCCCGTCCTTCCTGCCCTCCCTGCACGTCCGATGCGGTGGGTGTAGGTCTCCGGGTCCAATGGGGCGTCGTAGTTCACGACCACCTCTATGTTGTCGATGTCCAGTCCCCTGGCGGCGACATCGGTGGCTATGAGCATGTTCATCCTGTCGTTCTTGAATCCGCGGATGGTCCTGTCCCTGCGGAGTTGGGGCATGTCGCCGTGGAGGGCACCGACCTTCAATCCCTCCTCGCTCAGTCCGGAGTAGAGGTCGTCCACCATCTTCTTGGTGGAGCAGAACACCACCATCTTCGGGTCACCGTTGGCCATGATGTCCCTGAGGATGTCCATCTTGCCGTTCCTCTTGACCTCCACGTAGTACTGTCTCACCAGGTCGGAGACCAGTTCGTCGTGGGACACAGACACTTCAATCGGTTCCTTCATGGATCTCTCGGCGATGGAACGCACCTCGTCGGAGAGGGTGGCGGAGAACATCAGGGTCTGGCGGTTCTCCGGTGCCAGGGAGATGATCGTCTCCATGTCCTCCATGAATCCCATGTCCAGCATCCTGTCGGCCTCGTCGATGATCAGTTCCTTGACGGCATCGAACCTGAGGTTCCCGCGTCTGTTGAGGTCTAGGATCCTACCGGGGGTTCCGACGACGACATCGCATCCCATCTCCAGCTTCCTTATCTGATCTGGGATGCTTGCTCCGCCGTAGACGGCGACGATGCGGTGACGGGTGTTTGCGGATAGCTGTTTCATCTCCTTGGACACCTGTTCAGCGAGTTCACGGGTGGGGGTGAGGACGAGTGTTGTCGGAATATCGGATCCGGGACGTGTGCGTCCGAGGGCTATCATGGAGTAGGCACCGGTCTTCCCGGTACCGGTCTGTGCCTGTCCGAACATGTCCTTTCCGGACATCCCCTCCGGAACCGCTTGGACCTGGATCGGTGTGGGTTCGGTCCATCCCATTTCCGTGATGGATGCGCACAATCTCTTACCGATACCCAACTCGCTGAATGTGGTCATGATTAACACCTTTCAGAATATGTCGATCACGACAACTTCCGAGTGTCTGTTTCACAGCTTGTATATAATACATTCCATCAAAAATGGTTGTTTTTGTAGAAACTATTAAATATTAGTACTGTGATAAGGGGATGTTGCGATTGTAGTGTAGGGGTTAACACTTGACCTTGCCAAGGTCAGACCTCGGGTTCGATTCCCGGCGATCGCACCATTTCTTTTCTCAATTCCTCTCTTCAGAACGTTGATTGCTGCGTTTACATCCCTATCTATCTCCAATCCACAGTAAGGGCAGGAATGAATACGCGTGTAGAGTTCCTTCTTTACCATCATTCCGCATTCTGAACACAGCTGGGATGTGTTCCTCGGGTCCACATAGATGACATCTGTGCCTCTATCGGCAGCTTTGTAGTCTACCATGTCTGTGAGCTTTCTCCAGGATGCTTCTGATTGTGCGAATCTGAGACTTCTTGTCCTCTCTTTGGAAATCAGCCTCTTGATATTAATGTCCTCGAAGACGATCAGATCATGTTTCCGTATCAGGTCCAGGCTGAGTTTGTGCATGTCGTCTCTCTGACGGTTCCTGTAGTGTCTGTGGAAGTGTGCGATTCTTTTTCTATGCTTCTCCCACTCTTCGGAACCTTGTTCGAATCTGTTCATGCGGGTCTGCTCCCTTCCTATCTTCTCCTTGAGTCTGGATAGTTCTCTGAAGTTGGCGATCTTCTCACCTTCTGATGTGGTGATCAAGTCAACGGTACCCAAGTCGATTCCGATGGGTGTTCTTGGATGGTCTTGTATGATGCGCTCGGGAGAAAGGTTGTCCGGGCAGTACGTAATCTGGCAGAACCATTGGTTCGTATCATCTTTGAGCACTCTGCACCTCTTCATCACCCCTGGTACTGGATTCTCATAGGGCATTCTGCGTCCAAGGGAGTTTGTGCGTTTTCCGTCCGTCCGGACCATGTGTCCGTCATAGCGTACTTCACCGACTCCTGCCAATCTTATGACCTTGCGGGTTTCTCCGGCTTTTCTTGGGAAACTCACTCCTCTCCCGACCTGCGGGTAAACGAAGGAGCGCATCCTGGATCTCTTGCTTGGCTTCTGGTTCTTTCCGGTGATAGTATTGTTCTTCAAGGTCATAGAGAGACTTGTACAGACTCTGTCGCACACTTCCTGAAGGATGGTTGCAGGAGCATCTCTGTAGAGCTGTCCGTTGATGCTGTTCCGTTTGAGTTCATGGACGACGTATGAGCGGACGTCCTTTGATGACGGGATATTGCCATCCTCCATCATCGGTGTGAAATGATCCAGGAGCTCATTCTGCAGCATATTGCATGTGTTTAGGATCGATTCGAGGCAACGTCTCTGTGTCCTGTTCGGTTGAAGCTTGAACGTCTCGGTCCTATAATCGGGAGGTATCCTCGGACCGTCCTGCGGGATCATCGTCTCGATCAATCCGCTAAGATCACCAAACGCCCCATCCAATGTCTTCTTGTCCGGCCATCCTTTACAATCGAGCCCTCTCACAACCCTCGAGAGCGAGACAATGAAGTCGTTATCGGGGATTATCCGGCCCAAATTGTCGAGCAGATAGTCTATGGTTTTTAGACGGAGTTCGGGGTCATCCGTTGATTCGCAGATGTGGAAGGCGTCATCGAACAGATTCTGTTCATTCAGGGGGTCGTCAGAGGTGGTGTAGAACACTGT
>CALYUZ010000017.1 GCA_945492685.1 uncultured Methanomassiliicoccaceae archaeon
GAGGGAAAACACCCTCGATAAAACTGAATCGAATGATGTTTATCGTCAATAGATGATAGAATGAGACATATACAGGATCGTTTGATGTTTTTTCATCAATATAATCCTGTTAAATCACACTGATATGCTTTTCTATCCGCCAACTCCTGAAGCCCGTACACGCTAAATACGGACCAACGCAATCCGCGTGCCCAGAGGATTCCAATGAACATCCAGCAGGCGAAGGACTCCATCAGGGACGCGGTCACCACCTATCTATCCAAGGACCCCGCGGGGAACTACATCATACCCCGCAGCAGGCAGAGGCCCATCATGGTCATGGGGGCCCCCGGTCTGGGGAAGACCGCCATAATGTCGCAGATCGCCTCCGAGATGGGCATAGGATACGTCGCATACACGATCACCCACCCCACCCGCCAATCGGCCATCGGACTCCCCGTGATAGAGAAGCACGTCTACGACGGGGAGGAGTGCAGCATAACCCGCTACACCATGAGCGAGATCATAGCATCCGTCCACGATGCGATAGAGAACCGCGGCCACAGGGAGGGGATCCTCTTCATCGACGAGATCAACTGCGTCTCCGAGACCCTCGCACCCGCGATGCTCGACCTTCTCCAGAACAAATAATTCGGACCCCACAGGATCCCCGAGGGGTGGGTGCTCGTGGCCGCAGGCAATCCTCCCGAATACAACGCATCCGCCAGGACCTTCGACATAGCCACCCAGGACAGGATCAGGGTCGTGGAGGTTGAACCCGATACCGAGGTGTGGCTGAGGTACGCCATGAGCGCCGGCGTCCACGATGCGATCACATTCTACCTGCAGGTGAAGCCCAAGAACCTCCTCAAGGTGGAGAGGACGGTGGACGGAACGGCATTCGTCACCCCCCGCGGATGGGAGGACCTGTCCACCGTGATGAGGGAGTACGACCGCATGGGCATGTCCGTGGGCATCGACCTGATATCGCAGTACATAAGGGACCCCGAGGTGGCGGCCGAGTTCGCCAGATACCTCGACTTCCACAGGAGGTACAGGGAGGACTACGATGTCGATTCCATACTGGCGGGCAACGATGTGGAACCGCCTTCGGGCAACGCCGAGGAGAAGATGGCGGTGGCATCCGTCATCATCGGAAGGCTAAACTCCGAGGCTGAGGAGGGCATGGACCTGGAGTTCGCCCTGTCGAGGTTGGAGAACATGGGTGATGTCGACGGGGAGATCTCGAGGATCAGGGACATGATGGACGACAACGCCGACCCGGACACCAGACGTGCCTGTGCCCTGATGCTGTCGCTTCTGAAGGAGAACAAGGGCCGCGATACGGAGACGGTGATATCCGGCATAAGGGAGCAGGCCGACTCCGCCAGGAGGACCTTCGACATGCACCTCGCCAACGCCATGGAGTACATGAAGAAAGGATTCGGCGGCGGACAGGAGACCGTGTCGCTGCTGGTGGGACTGATCGGATGCTACAACGTGGTCATGTTCTCCAGACCCGACGGTCCTCTCTACGGATACAACGACGAACTCCTGTCATCCGGAAGGAACAGGAGGATCATGGACATGCTGGAGGGAGCCTGATGGCGAACAAGTTCGAGTGGTCGGCCGTTGCCGGCGGGGTTATCATCACCAAGATGGTGTCAACCTACAGGGACATCGTGGTCCCCGATTCCATCGATGGAAGGATCGTCGTCGAACTGGGGGACAGATTCCTCATGGGCTCCCCCAACTCCGACAACAGGAGCATCACCGTCCCGTCCACGGTGGGAAGGTTCGGAAAGGACGCGTTCTCCGGGATCATGGGCGTCAACGCCATAGAGTACAAGGGGGATGTGGGGAACCTCTTCTCCGCCGGGATGACTGCGGAATACGACTTCACGCTCCGCTACACGATGGATGGAACGGAGAAGACATTCGGATTCATCTCCGGATTCCCGATCTCGTTCCCCGAGTTCGATGCCGCCATACTCTCCACAACATTCAGGATGACACCCGAGGTCGCGATGCAGAGACTCTCCGACCCTGTGATGCTCACGGACGAGCACAGGGAAGGTTATGCGAAGTACCTTCGCAGCAGGATCATCCCCATGGCCGAGAGGGCGGTGGCCGACAACGACCCCGATTCCCTCAGGGAGCTATTCTCCACAGGTATCCTCGCCGAGGACGACATGAGGGAGCTTCTCAAGAGGTCCGTCAGGTCCGGCAGGACTGCGATGACATCCGTGGTCATGAGCCTGATAAAGTCCGGAAAAACCTGACCTTGGTTAGATCGAATGCTATCCTGGGATATCACCCGTCCTTGACGAGGTCCAGTGGAAACATCCACATCTTACTCCGTCCGAGGATTCATCAAATACCCATAGGGACAATGGATTCTCAAGGGAAGACATCCAGAAACACGTCCATGCTTCCTACGGCATTTCGTGTCCTCCGCCAATCGTTTGGTCATCCACCAGGTCTTCCCTCCGGGGTCCCGGATCAAAAGGAGATGGGACAAATAAGGGTCCGGACCCCGGAAAAAATCGGAAATATGTTTGGGAAGTCGTTTGGAGGGACGCTTACTGGGCGGGCTCCCACTTGCACCTGACGGGGGAGACGATCGCACCCTCGGCCTTGAGCTCCTTGAACGCCTTGTCGATCTCCTTCCTGTCGATTCCGGTGGCCTTCTCGACCTCTCCGGCGGACATGGGTTTTCCTGCTTCCTTCATTGCCTTGATGACATCGTCCTTGACTGCCATTGCAAATCCTCGGACGGACAATCGACAACATCGTATATGAAGTTTAGTGGGAGTATACATCCATCTCTCGACCCGTTGAATAGATATATTATTGAATGAGATACTCGAAAAGCTATGCATCTTACCCTGTACCATGGATCCGAAAGGGTGGTCCCCTCCCCGTCCCTGTCGGAAGGAAGGATCCACAACGACTTCGGAAGGGGATTCTACTGCACATGTGATAGGGAAAGGGCAATGGAATGGGCATGCTCCGGCGGAAGGAACGGGTTCCTGAACGAATATCGCCTGCAGGCCGATGGGCTGAGGATCCTCGATCTGACAGACGACACCCACGACACATGGGATTGGATATCCCTCTGCGTATCGAACAAAATCTTCGATAAATCCCCTGAATCCATCGCGGAGGAATCGATCGGATGCATCCTCTCCGAACATCCCATGGACATTTCTGAAAAGGACGTGATCATCGGCCACAGAGCCGACTGCTCGTACCATTCGATGCTCCAAGCGTTCCTGGACAACTCGATGACACTGGTGACCTTGGAGAGGATGCTCGTATCCGACGACTCCGAGACACAGATCGTCCTCGTCTCGGAGAAAGCGTTCGACAACCTTTCCTTCATGGGATTCGAACCCGTGGACAGGAAAACATACCACGGAAGATGGCGCGGACATGACCTTGAAGTGCGCAGGTCCATGGTCGGAGAATGGAGGGACACCGAGCCTTCGGGATACATGGCCTCGATCAAGAGGTGCGACCCATGAGATCATATGATGCCGCCTATCTCCCGAACGGAAGGAAGAGGCTGGGTTGGGCCTTCCACCATGGGATAGTGGACATGGGAATGAATGCGGATGATTTCTCATGGCTGTTCTCAAGGTCCGAATTGGGCAGACTATTCGGCAGAGGTGACCCCAGAGTGATAGCAGGAATGTCCGGAACGGAGATTGCAAAGGAACTGCTGAGGGAATATGGAATCATCCCACATGAAGGACCGATAACGGAGCCTGACCTGTGGATCGGCGATATCTACTGGGCGGGATGGGCAGTGGCATATTACCAATGGTACACCGGACGCCCCTTCGACAGGATATTTGAAAAGGTGCCACTCAGCGAGATCATCGGTATGTATCACCCATTCCACGAGATGGACATCACAGCATTCGTATCCGAGATGGAGATGAGGACCATGGAACATCCGACGCAATCGAGGCTGAGATCACTACGTGAGAGCATGGGGTGGTCGCAGTCAGAACTCTCCGAGGCATCTGATGTCGATATCAGATCGATACGGATTTTCGAAGGGGATCCGAAGGAGATCGACGAGGCACCGGCAAAGACCGTCTATCGTCTCGCATCGGCTCTGTGTTGCTCTATCGAGGACCTCCTGGAGGACCCGACTGCCGGATGACATCGGACCATTGGTAAGGTTCATATCCTCCATCCAAGGTCGCACGCTCATGGACTTCGGAGACGTGACGGGATTCATCAGAGGGCATTCTGTTCTCGTGATATCCGCGGCCCTCGCGCTCTTATCCTTCGCGTTCACCGATGACCCCCTCGGGTCCTTCGGTTCCGTCGATGTCCGCACCCTGTGCATCCTTTTCTGCTTCATGGCCACCGTGGCGGTCATGACTGGATGCGGTGCGTTCGACAGATTGGGTTCCTTCCTGGTGTCCAGGAGCAACGGCACCCGTGCCCTGTGCCTCACACTTGTCCTGATCCCATATGTGTGCTCCATGTTCATCACCAACGACGTCGCCCTGATAACCTTCGTACCGCTGGCGATCGGTGTCCTGGAGGGTATCGGCAGGAGGGACCTGATGGTGCCGATCATCGTCCTTCAGACGGCCGCCGCCAACCTCGGAAGCGTGCTGACACCTTTCGGGAACCCACAGAACCTGTTCCTCTTCTCGAGATACGGTCTGTCCATCAGTGATTTCATCAGAGTGCTCCTACCGATGGTGATCGTCGGTACGGTCATCCTGATCGTCATGACGGTAATCGTGTCCAAAGGGAAGGGGGAGACGGTGATATCGGAGAAGGGTGAACTGTCGCACAGACCTATACTCGCGATGGCATTCATCCTGTTCGTCCTGTGCATCGCGACTGTCATGAGGGCGATACCGTTCGAGATCACCCTCGTCATCGTCATCATCAGCATCCTCGCGACGATGCCTAAAGCCTTGATGAAAGTGGACTACGGACTCCTCCTGACGTTCGTCTTCCTCTTCCTGTTCACCGGCAACATAGCATCGAATCCGGTGATCGCGGACCTGTTGGGAGGGCTGATGGAATGGGACCCCATCACCGTCTCCGCATTGGCGAGTCAGTTCATCAGCAACGTTCCCGCGGCCGTACTTCTATCAGGGTTCACCGACGACTGGGCGGGTCTGCTGGCAGGTGTGGACATCGGAGGGTTCGGTACACCGATAGCATCCATGGCGAGCCTGATATCGATCGGACTCTACATGGGAACCGAGGGCGCGGACATGAAGCGGTTCATGGGATCCTTCGCCGGGATCAACATCCTGATGCTGGTCGTCCTGCTCCTGCTCTACAAACTTATCTGAATCTGCAGAATGATGGAAAGGGGTTGGTAAAAGGGGGATGCCCCCGTGTTTCTCAGTATCCGTTGTAGTGGACCTTGTTCCTGTCGAACCTGTCCTCGTGGGGGACGGGCTTCTCCTTGGGATATCCCACCGCGACGATGGCGAAGGGCATGAGGTTCTCCGTGAGGTCGAACATGTCTGTGATGGCGTTCATCCTCTCCCTGAGGGGCGCGATACCGATCCAGACGGATCCGAGACCGACGGAAGTCGCTCCGAGCATGAGGTTCTCCACACACGCTCCCAGGTCCTGCTCCCACATCTGGGGTACCTTCATGTTGTCCCTGTTGCCGAGGACGACGATCGCCAGAGGCGCCTTCGCCACGGGTCCTCCGTAGGGGGAGACCTTGGAGAGGGCCCTGATGGTGTCCTTGTCATCCACGACGATGAACTCCCATTCCTGCTGGTTCATGGCGGAAGGTGCATGCATTGCGGCCTTGAGCATCAGGTCGACCTTGTCGGGCTCGACCCTGGCATCCATGTAGTCCCTGACGCTTACCCTGTTGAACAGCTCGTTCATTTCTTCTCACCTGCTCCCATATACGCCGTTAAAGGCTTAACGTTGTTGGGCCTTCGCCTCTTCTTGCCCTTGGCAGGTTTCCCGGGCTTGTAGGCCTTGAGGTACTTCAGCACATCCTGGTCGGTCTCCGAATCGGTCCACTCCGGTGTGTATCCTCCCTTCATGTACTCGTTGTACCACTCCTCGCACTGCCTCATGTAATCATCCATGTCCAACCTGTCCTTCACTATGACGAAGGTGTTGTCCGGAGAGGGGACCCACTGCTTCGGACGGTCATAGTCGGGCTCCTCGAGGAATCCCACCAGGAACACTATCCTGTCCAGGTTGGACAGCTTGGCGTAGAGGGATGCCTGCAGCATGTAGGACATGGGAACGTTGGTGTATCCCCCGTCCTCATCCAGCCACTTCTCCCTGTCATGGGAGGTCTTGATCTCCAGGATCGTGTCCCTCTTACCGTCGATCTGTATGTAGCCGTCCACCATCCCGCCGAAGACCTTCTCGTTGTGGAAGTGGTCGTAACCGCACTGCTCCTTGGGCACGGGCTCCTCTATTCCCACCTTGGAACCCTCGGGGACAGAGAGGGCATCCCTCATGAGATTGGGCCTCGCTGCGAGATAATCCCTGAGGACTGGCTCCAGGATATTGCCCGCATCGATGTACTTGTTCGCCTTGTCCCCCGGATACAGTCCCGCCAACTCGCAGGCCACCTTGAATGGGGACGAGAACTCGCTCATCCCGAGGATGGGACCGACCCTGGTCCCCGTGATCTTCTTGAGCTTGTAGGTGTCGAAGATGACGACCTTCTCGTCCTCATCTATGTCGACGATTCCTGCCCTTCCGTCGAATGCCATGGAACGGACGATACCGCGTGGACGGATTATCCTTTCCGTCTGAGGAGGGCGTTGGTCCAGAGGATGTCCCTATCCGGCTCCCTGGAGTTCCACACGTCGATGACCTCGAAACCGTTATCTCCGGCCAATGCAGGGATGTCCTCCGGGGACATGTCGGTGTAGTATCTCCCCTCCCTCTCCCCCTCGAAATCACCGTCCTTGAAGGACATGTAGAATATCCCGTCCCTGTGGAGGGACCCGTGTATCAGGGAGAGGATGGAAGGAAGCTCATCGGATGGGACATGGAGAAGTGTGGAACACGCCCAAACACCGTCGAACTCGTCGATGTAGTCGAGGTCTCCGAACATCAGATGCCTCACATCCAGCCCCGTGTTCTCCCTCGCCACGCGGCACATCCCCTCGGAACCATCGACGGATGTCACCCTGTAGCCCATATCATGGAATGCGAGTGAGTCCCTCCCGGAACCGCATCCCAGGTCCAATACGGATGCACCCTCCGGAAGGAGCGAGGTGAACCTGTCCCTCAGCTCCGAGACGTCGGCGGTGAAGGTCTTCACGGAATATCCTTCGGGATCCCTGTCGTAGAATGATGTGGAGTCGGGTGCCATGTCCGGGGAAAGGATGCACGGTCTGATAACCGCTTCCATCGGCACATTTTTCACCGCATCATCGAATCCGGGTGATAGGTGAGAATATGGACGACAGGGCCGTCGATGCATTGTTCCTTCTGACCATCACGATATCGATACTGGTCCCTGTCAACATGATCGCACGTTTCTTCCTTTCCGGGATCGTGTGCATCATCGCATCGCTCCTGATCACAGCGACGATCGTCACCGCACTTTATGTACTGTTCAGGAGATGGCCATCCAATGGGAAATGATTATTCCGAAAGGATGAGGTCCGAAAGGAAGGTCCTGGAGACTATGGTCTCCATGTACTGCAAGGGGAACCATGGCACGGACGCCATGTGCCCGGAATGCAGGGAACTCACGGAGTACGCCTTCGCGAGACTCGACGAATGTCCATACAGGAAGGACAGCCCCTCCGCATGCAAGGACTGCCCCACACCGTGCTACAGCGATGACATGAGGGAGAGGATCCGCCGGGTCATGAGGTACAGCGGACCCCGGATGATGTTCAGCCACCCGATCATGACCATCGGACATATGAAGAACAGAATGTCCTGATGACTTCCATCCGCTCACCTTGGATAAACGGATTGTACGGTCTCTATTGCAAGGGTAATTGCCAGCCCACATAGAACCGACATCACGACCCCATAACGCACTCTAACAACTTTAATCTGTATTAAACGGGTCCAATTTCATAAACCAGAAGCCTCGTCGTATGTCTGCCAGGGCAGAAGTGGCCCTAGGCTACTCTGTTCTGAGAACTTCGAAGGAGGTGGAGGAATAGACAAGAACACGAAGGACCAGGGGGCCAAGTTCCAAATCGCATCCCTGATCCTTCAGACAGCTCGGCTTCTGGTCGGGCTGACAAAGTATCTCCAGGAAAAGAAATATAACTTCCCGGAAGCTCAGAACGATCCGGAAACACCCCGACATCCATTCTCATCCTGACTATGCCTCAACATTCTCGGAATAACCGATGCGGGAAAGACGATCCCACTCCAGATCGCGTATGATTCAGAGCCAAGTCCCAAGGATAAACAATAATGGATTGGGATCACGGACGACCGAGTATGGACTCCACCGCCTTTCCGACCCAATCCCTCTCGGAGAGGGCGTGCTGATGCATGTAGGACCCGATGCAGTTGTCCCTCACCAGACCATCCCGCTTGCCTGCGATGCCCTGGCCGCGCTCCACGTCGAACCCGAACCTGGAACCTTCCTTCGGGAACACATCGGAGTAGTGGTACTCATGGGCGCGGACGGTCCCCGAGAACACGGGATTGTCATCGTTGGCATGTGCTATCACATACGTGGGCCCGTGCCTGACACCGGTCATCCTCGACTCCGCATCGAACACACCCGACATCCTGTGCACAATCCCGTCCTTGTCCGTGATCGAGGAGCACATGGTCATCAGACCGCCGCATTCCCCGATGATCGTCTTCCCGTCATCCGCAGCGGTCCTCAGACCTTCGAGATAGTCCGTGTTGGAGGACAGTTTCTCCGCGTACAGCTCGGGGTATCCTCCGCCCAGATAGTACAGGTCCGCATCAGGCAGGGGATCGCCGTCGGTCGGTCTGAAGGTGGTGACCTCGAATCCCGATGCCTCCAGGCACTCGATGTTCTCCCTGTAGTAGAAGCAGTACGAATCGTCCATCGGAACCGCCGCCTTGAGACCGCAGTCCCTCTCCGTGTAGGGCGATGAATCGGGAAGCTCCGCATGGGAGGATTCTGCGATGTCCATCACCCTGTCCAGATCTATGGGTTCGGTGAGCTCCTGCAGAGGGGTGATCTCCCTCTCTGCGAAGGATTGGAGTGTCTTCAGGCCGAGGTACCTCTGCTCCAATGCCTTGTCCGGATTCTTGCGGATCATACCGACCAGCTCCACATCGGGGCAGTAGCGTTCCATGGCCACCTGCAGCTTGCCCATGTGCTGCGGCCCGGAAACGTTGTTCAGGATCACGCCTGCGATGTCCACATCGGGATCGAAGGATCTGAATCCGTTCACTATCGCCGCTGCACTCCTGGTGAGGGAACGGGCATCAACAATCAGTATGACGGGGAAACCCAGTAGTTTGGCCAGATGTGCTGTGGATCCGGTGTCGTCGTCCCCCCTGAATCCCTCGAAGAGTCCCCTCACACCCTCTATGACGCACAGATCCGCATCCTTGGAGGCGTCTCCCAC
>CALYUZ010000018.1 GCA_945492685.1 uncultured Methanomassiliicoccaceae archaeon
GCCCCTGTACATTAACACCTCTCCCACGTCGATGGTGTTGGGCTCGGTGACGATGAGGCTTCCGCATACGATCATGTGCGGTTCCCCCTCAGGGGAGACCGTGGCCATGACCTTCTTCGTGTCCGGATGTTTGATCATCCTGATGACGGGTTCCGGCATCTGGACCATGGTTTTTCACTCTCCCGGGTTCACTCCTGTTCTGCTCTCTTCAGGTTCAATGCCCCGAGGATGATCAGGTAGGCGGCACCGCAGATAATGAGTCCGAGGAAATCAGCAATCATCATGAGTCGCACATCCCGCACATGTGTATTTTATTCCTTCGCCTGAACGGGGCGGAGGTGCTGAACTACCAGTTCCAGCTTCCCGTGGTTGAAGTAGGGGATTGTGGAACAGTCGCACTGGATGTTGGTGTTGGGGATGACCCTGCGTTTGGTCGTGTTCACGGGGGATCCGACGCTGGTGATGTTGACCTGACAGTCCTCGCAGGACACGGTGTTTCCGAAGAGCGTGTAGCATTTCCTTCCGATGACGTCGTCCACGGACTTTCCGAAGGCCTTCTCCCCGGCCCTGTTCATCCAGATGATGGTGTGTTCGGAATCATGGATGACGATGATGTCGTCGATGGCGTCCAGGATCATGTTCATGAGCTTCTCGGTATAGATTTCGGGTTTTTCCATAGCCAGACCTCCTCACTAAAGCTATTTACTATGTATAAAAACAGGAGCAGAACGGGGGCTGGACTAAATGTCCGTGAAGTGTTGATGGATTACGTAGTAATAATACGAATTTCGTAGATAAAAAACGGTTTTCCAGTGTTCTATGACGTCCGAGAGTGATAAATCGAAGGAACGGGACTTAATAGTTTATATAGGGTAATGAAATACCCTGCCTCCAATGTGCTACGACGTTGTCATAATAGGTGCTGGGCCCGGAGGGCTCACTGCTGGAATTTACGCTAGGTCCAAGATGATGGAGACCCTCATCCTGGATGCGGGACGCGTCGGAGGACAGCTCGTCAGCCTCTATCCCGAGAAGGGAATCCACAACTATCCCGGGTTCGAGACGATCCAGGCCAGGAAGCTCTCCGACAAGCTCTACGCCCAGGCCGAGTCCATGGGATGCATCATCAAGGAGAACGAGAAGGCCATCGATATCCTCAACGGCGACAACGAGCTCGTGGTGACCACCCCCAAGGGGGAGTACCACACCAAGTCTGTCATCGTGGCCATCGGAATGGGCAGCTTCAAGCCCAAGAAGATGGGATGCCCCGGAGAGGACGAGCTCGAGGGCAAGGGTGTGACGTACATCCTTCCCGCCAAGGAGGACCTCGTCGGAAAGAAGGTCACCATGTTCGGAGGAGGGAACTCCGCCATCGACATGGCGCTCGTATCAGATTCGGTCACGGACACCACCCTGGTGCACAGGAGGGCGGAGTTCAGGGCCGACGAGAGCACGCTGCAGGATCTGAAGAAGAGTGCCATAAAGACGGTCATGAGTGCTTCACTCGTCTCTATCAACGGAACCGACAAGGTAGAGTCCGTCACATTGAAGCAGGACGACAAGGAGTTCGATGTCCCCACGGACCTCGTGGTCATCAACATCGGAATCTCCGCGGACCTGGAGGATCTCAAGCACTGGGACCTGGAGCTCACCGACGATGGACTCGTGAAGGTCGGATTCGACATGTCCACGAACCGTCCCGGTATCTTCGCATGCGGTGACGCCGTGAGCTACCCCGGCAAGTACAAGCAGATCACCACCGCCTGCGGTGAGGCCACCACTGCGGTTCTGATGGCGTACAAGTTCGCCAAGAAGCCCTACTGGGCTTGAAACCCCAAACAACCCCTTTCCTTTTTTCGGATCCACCCGTCTCCATGGTCATGGATGCATCTGTGGGTGAGGTATAATCAGAATGATGAAGGAAGACGGCGGGTTTACCGCCGGATTTGTGCGAACACCATCACTCGGTGATGGCTCCGGCGGGACACTCGTCAACACATGCTCCGCAGTCAACGCATTTTCCAGCGTCGATGACGGCGACATCGTCGATGGTGATAGCATCCTGGGGGCACACATCTGCGCATGCACCGCATGCGACACAGTCGTTTGCAACAACCTGAGGCATATTACACCATACCCTGATTTTTTCTGGTTGGTTATATATGTTCCCATTTGTGCTTGAATTATTACATATGTACTGATGCTACACACCTTTTCACCCGACAGTGTTCTCTATCGGCTTGCGCATCACCCTGTTGTGAGAGCAGAGGATCTTTCCAAGGGAGAATACGTCCTGTCGGGATACATATCGGACCGTCGCGGGATCCGCCCAGGTCATGCTGTGGTCTCGGACGGTACCGTGACATCGGTACGGGAAGGTGAGGCGGAGGATGCCGATATCCACGCGGTGATGGTCAGGGGGATAGTGAACGGCCACACCCATTGTGCGGACTACGGTCTCAGCATACCGCCCGGTATCGGCCTGGAGGAGCTGGTGGCACCCCCGGATGGACTTAAGCACAGGTATCTGAGGGAATCATCGGAGGATGTCCTCACGGACTCGATGTCATCTTTCTCGAATGATTCCGCATCCTTCGGGACGGATTATTTCGTGGATTTCCGCGAGGGAGGTCTGGAAGGGTGCCGCATGCTCAGGAAAGCCTCCCCCGACGCATTGGTCCTCGGACGTCCACAATCACCCGTCTTCGACCCCGAGGAGGTGTCATCGATACTCGACGTAGCCGACGGCATAGGGATATCCAGCATATCCGACATGCCGTTCGACTACATCGAGGCGGTTGCGGACGAGGTCCGTTCCCGCAGGGGGATCTTCGCCATACACGTGAGCGAGAGGGTCAGGGAGGACATCGACGCCGTCCTGTCACTGGACCCGGCCTTCGTGGTCCACATGTGCGAGGCAACCGACGACGATCTCCTGAAATGCGCCGAGGCGGAGGTCCCGATCGTGGTCTGTCCCAGGTCCAACGCCTACTTCGGGAAGGAGGCGCCGGTGGAGAGGATGCAGTCCTGTGGTGTCGACATCTGCCTGGGGACAGACAACGGCATGCTCGCATCTCCGGACATGATCGCCGAGGCATCCCGCATGCTGGGGCTGTTGGAGAGGCGGGGAGGTGACCCCGACGGGGTCTGGAGCACCCTGTCGAACGTTCTGGGAAAGTTATTATATCGCCAGAAAGAGATTATTCATCCAACCGGAAGGGACCGTTTGGCGGTAATCCCGATGGACGGCGATGATCCGCTGTCCGCATTGAGGGGGTACCGCGGGGACGGTTTCGGACTGGAGATCAAAGGAGTGTAAGGAGGAGCAGAAATGGGTTTCAAGAACATCCTGGTACCTACGGACGGAAGCGAATACACTAAGGCCGCCATCGTCAAGGCGATGGAGCTGGCGAAGCTATCCGGCGGAAGGATAACCGCCCTCTACGTGCTCGATCAGACGATCCTGACCAACATGCCGATGGACACGGCGGTCATGAACGTCTACAACACGCTCGAGAAGGAGGGAAAGGAGGCCCTGGATTTCGTCAAGGACCTCGGAGCCCAGGAGGGCGTGGAGACCGAGGTCTCGATCAAGGAGGGAACACCCGTCAAGGTCATCCTCGAGGAATCCTCCAAGTACGACATCATCGTGATGGGTACCCTGGGAAGGACCGGAATGTCCAAGCTTCTTATGGGAAGCGTCGCCGAGAGGGTCGTCAGAGCCTCACAATGTCCGGTCATGGTCGTAAGGGCACCCGAGGTTGGGAATTAAATGAGCAAGACAATAGCAGACATCATGGTACCCGCACCCATCGTGGTGGAGGTCCCCGGAAGCCGCAGCGACGCAATCAACATCATGGTGAGGAACAAGCTCACCGGACTCCCCGTCGTCCGTGCATCCGACGGAAAGCTCATGGGAGTCGTCTCCAGGAGGGATATCTTCCGCAAGTTCGACGAGGACCAGCTGTCCCTGATCATGAAGAAGGGATGCATCACCATCGCACCCGATGCGACCGTCGAGGAGGCGGCGAAGATCTTCAGCGAGAAGAGGATCCACAGGCTCCCCGTCGTCGAGGACGGCAAGCTCGTCGGTATCGTCACACCCACCGACCTCCTGTCCCTGGTGAAGGACATGAAGACCCCTCTGCTGGCGGAGGATGTCATCAGGACCACATGCATCACATCCTACGAGGACGAGCCCCTGTCGTACACCGTTCCCTCCATGAGGATCAGCGACTCGGCGGCCAATCCCGTCTTGGACGCACAGGGGAACCTCGTCGGTATCATCACCGACCGTGACCTGTTCAGCGACCAGGTCAAGGATCCCGAGGCCCTCAAGGCCCTGGGCATCAGCGACGTGGACAACCTCGCCGGATACAGGAACGTCCTGCCCCTGTTCTACTCGGCCACGGACAAGTACCTGTCCGAGGACAAGAAGGTCAAGGACTTCATGGTCAAGAACCCCCTGACCGTGTTCAAGAAGACAAACCTCTCGGAAGTCGCCAAGGTGATGATCGCCAACGACTTCGGTCAGATACCCGTGCACGGCACAAAGGACGAACTCGTCGGCATGATTTATGATGTAGATGTCCTATGCGCCCTCTCAGGTAATACTGATGAGTGAAATCAATTCCGCAGACCTGATGGCCCTCTGCAAACGCAGGGGTTTCATCTGGCCCTCCTTCGAGCTCTACGGCGGGGTCGCAGGTATGTACGACTACGGCCCCCTGGGTTGCTCCCTCAGGAACAACATCGTGGAGGTCTGGAGGTCAATCTACAAGGGAAGGGAGGGTTTCGTCGAGATCGACTCCGATACCGTCAACCCCCGTGAGGTCTTCAAGGCATCCGGACACGTGGACGAGTTCGCAGACCTGATCACCTACTGCAAGGAGTGCCAGGCACCCTTCAGGGCCGACCACATGGTCAAGGACTTCTACGACAACCCGGACATCCTGTCCCCCAAGCAGCTCGAGGAGGCGTTCGTCAAGCACAACATCCGCTGCCCCGAGTGCGGCGGAGAGCTGGGACCCGTCGACGAGTTCAACCTCATGTTCAGGACCAACATCGGACCCGGATCCGCACGTGTCGGATACCTCAGGCCCGAGACCGCCCAGGGTATCTTCGTCAACTTCCCCAACCTCTACAGGTACAACAGGGAGAAGCTGCCCCTCGGTGTCATCCAGACCGGAAGGAGCTACAGGAACGAGATCGCACCCAGGCAGGGTATGATCCGTCTCAGGGAGTTCAACCAGATGGAGGTGGAGCTCTTCGTGGACCCGGAGGACAAGGACTGGGCCAGGTTCGAGGAGATCCAGGACGAGACCATCAGGCTCGTTCCCAACACCACCGGCGAACTCGTCGAGATGACCGTCAAGGAAGCTGTGGACAAGGGCATCATCGCCAACCGTGTCCTGGCGTATTTCGTGAACACCACCAAACAGCTCCTGCTGAAGCTGGGTGTGGACCCACAGAGGCTCAGGTTCAGGCAGCATCTGGACGACGAGATGGCCCACTACGCCGCCGACTGCTGGGATGCCGAGGTCCTCCTGTCCTACGGATGGACGGAGATCACCGGTATCGCCGACAGGGGATGCTGGGACCTCTCCAGGCATGCGCAGTTCTCCGGAACGGAGCTCACCCACTTCAAGAAGTACGACGAGCCCCGCGAGATGGAGGTCACCAAGGTCCGTGCAAAGCACAAGGCCCTCGGGCCTCTGTTCAAGGGGAAGGCCAAGGACATCGCCGCGGCGATCGAATCCCTGGTCCCCGGAGACGTCAAGGACGGGAAGATCTCCCTCGAGATCGACGGAGAGGTGAAGGAGTTCGGAGAGGAGTTCTTCGAGGTCGTCACCGTGAAGGAGAAGGTCGCGGGAGAGCGTGTCGTCCCCCATGTGATCGAACCCTCCCACGGACTGGACAGGATCTTCTACTCCGTCCTGGAGCACGCATACGAGTACGACGCCGAGAAGGATTACACAGTCCTGCACCTGGCGCCCGTCGTCGCACCCATCAAGGTCGGAGTGTTCCCCCTGATGGAGAAGGACGGACTGGACGATGTGGCCAGGTCCATCTACGAGGGCATCCACACCCACAGGGTCGAGGCCTACTACGACGGATCCGGAACCATCGGTAAGAGGTACGCCCGTATGGACGAGGTCGGAACCCCCTGGTGCATCACCGTCGACTACGACACCCTCGAGAACGGCACCGTCACCATAAGGGACAGGGACACCACCGAGCAGAAGCGCATCCCCAAGGATGATGCTGCGAGAATCGTGGACGAGCTGCTTTCGGGCAAGCCGTTCGCGGACCTTTGAATATTTAAAACATTCCTCAAATCCGCCGGCATCCAGACAGTTGGATGCTGGCGGTAACATTACACATCCTGATTTTCTACGATTGTCGTAGCCGTTCCACGATTCCCGTCGATTTCTGGGATATAATCATATACTCTGCGGGCAGATGTTATCCTCAGAGGTGTATTATGGGCGTAAAGGACCTAGAAGATCTGAAGAAGCTTTCCATGCTTAGATCGCAGATAGACGGCATCTCCGTCGAATCGATAATGTCCGCAGATTTCCCGACAGTCTCCGTGGATGACCGCATCGCAGATGCATTGGCGGTCATGAAGCAGAGCAACTATCAGGATGTCCCGGTCGTGGACGGCAGTGAGTTCGTCGGCATGGTGAGTTACGCTTCGATCCTCAGGAAGAAGAGCGTCACGCTCGATGCCAAGGTCAAGAACCTGGTACGCAACCTCCCGACCGTGACAAAGGACATGGAGATCACGAAGATCGCAGAGATGATGGTCTCCAGCAACTGCAGGCAGCTCCCGATCCTCAACGGCAAGAAGGTCGTCGGTGTGATCGAGAGGAACAGGCTGATCGACATCGCCAGGGACATCAAGGCCCTGAAGGAGATCAGGGTCTGGGAGATCATGAGCAACCCCGTGGAGTCCGTGAAGGCCAACGACCTGATGGACGACGCATTGGAGCTGATGATCAGGGAGGACTACAGGACCATCCCCGTGGTCAACGATGCCAACAACGTCATCGGTATCGTCGGAATGAGGGAGATCATCGACAACAACTGGAAGAAGGAGAACAAGACCATCGGCGATCTGGAGAAGAGCGCCAGGTCCCAGATCACAGTGGAGTCCATCGCCACCACCTCGGCGAAGACCATCTCCTGGGACGCCGATGTGGCCGAGGCCGTGGACATCATGGTCGAGAACAGGTTCTCCACCCTCCCGGTCATCGAGGGCAAGGACCTTGTGGGAATAATCACCGAGTACGACATCCTGGAGCTCATATCCGCATGCAGGGAGAGGGACATGCTCTTCGTGCAGATCAGCGGACTGGAGGATGATGAGAAGGACTACGTCGATGCGATCTACGCGGACATCGAGGCCATGGTTGCCAAGGTCTCCAAGATCTACAAGCCCGAGTCCTTCACCATGCACGTGTCCAGGTACAACGACACCGGCGGGAACTTCAAGTACAGTATCAGCGCAAGGCTGTTCATCAACGGAACGGCCATCATCTCCAAGGAGGTGGGCTGGGACCTTACGAAGACCGCCGCGGACCTCATCACCAAGATGGAGGACCAGGTCGTCAACATGAAGGATTCAAAGGTCACCTTCCGCAAGAGGAAGAAGTGATCCCGGGGGGCTTCGGCCCTCCACCCCAAACCCGTTATCCCCATTCTGAAAAGGTTTCCCGACGGTCGGTCCGACCGCCGGTTGTAAGTGTCAACAGCAGCTGCAGCAGCAGGATCCGCTGTTCTCTTTCTTCTCTTCCTTTGGCCGCTCCCCTCCGCAGTTCGCGAACCTCCCGTAGTGGACCTTCCTGTCCCCGGAGACGGTGAACGCGGAACCATAGCGCGTCTCGGAGACCATGGCGGCGGTGTTCCCGCAGACCCTCATGGGCTCCCCCTTGACGAAGCGGTGGTGGTCGTCCAGGTCGAAGTGTTCGGGGTATCCGGGGATAGAACCGTCGTATGTGGCGGATTGTCCGTAGTCCTCGCAGATGTCCTCAAGGTCGTCGAGCTTGAACGCCCTCACCGTACGGGATGTGAACTTCGCCTCCCCGAGGACCTTCTTGATCTCCGGATCCTCGATTGTGATGTCGGACACGGATGTGTACCTGAAGTCCTCGAATCCGACCTTCCTCATCATCCTGCGGAAGTCCTCCACGTACATGGCACCGCCGAGGCACTCGCCGTGGATCACCGGATCGCTGTAGACCTCATCGGGGATCCTCCTGTCGCAGAAGACGTCGGAGAAGTACAGTTCCCCACCCTTCCTCAGGATCCTGTGGATCTCGGAGAATATCCTCTCCTTCTCGGGGGAGAGGTTGATGACGCAGTTTGAGATGACCACATCGACGGAACCGTCCCCGATCCCTAGTGATTGTAGGTCCTCGATGTATCCCTGGATGAACTCCACGTTGGGTTCTGAATAGCCGAACCTCTCCGTCTGGCTGTCGATGTGCCTCCTGGCCACCTCCAGCTGCTCCGGGGTCATGTCCACCCCGATGACATGTCCGGTCTCCCCGACGAGCTTCGAAGCGATGTAAACGTCCCTTCCCGTACCGCATCCCAGGTCCAGGACGGTCATCCCCTCCAGGAGCGGGGGAATGGGGGATCCGCAGCCGTAGAACCTATCCAGGATCTCATCGTCGATCAAAGAAAGTGCGGCTTTGACCTCCTGTGACATGTTTCCGGAACAGCAGCATGCACTGGTCTTCAGATCGTCCTTGCTCTTCAGCTCCTTTCCATAGTAGTCCCTGACGTCGGATTTGATCGTCTCCGGATCCACTGGAACGGCAGCGGAATGTAGGTCGGAGAGGAACTCCCTCAGGTCCTGCAGAGCGGTCGTGTTCAGTTTGTAATATGTCCACTTCTCGACCTTGCGGCTGTCCACCAGGCCTGTGTCGCACAGGTACTTCATGTGATGGGAGAGGGTGGGCTGTGAGATCCTCAAAGCCTCGAGTATCTTGCATGCGCAGAGTTCCTTCTCCGACAGCATGTCCATGATCGCCAGTCTGTTAGGGTCCGACAGGGCCTTCATGATGTCCGAGTACTTTTTGAAGTCCTTCATCAGTCATATTGATAGATTTACATGTATAAATATGATGTCGATGGGTGGTGGATATCCCTAGGAACGAGTTCTTAGGGGTCTTCAACTTTTCAGATCCGTGCACATTTTGCCTCTTCAACTTTTCAGAATTAGCCACTTTTTGCCTTCCCAACTTTTCAGATTTAGCCACCCTTTATAAATAGAAAATGCCCTCGAATGGCATGTCTGGGTATGTTGTTCTGATGGTCCGGAGAAGGATCCGGATCCGATTTGCACATTGATCCGATCCCTCTTTTCTCGGACAGTGATTTCCGTATCCGCGCGCGTGCGCGATTGGTATAAATATATTCTTAAACTACACGCACCCGTTTGCCATGGCACAATACGATTCAGCTTCCATAGAGAAACGCTGGCAGGAGATGTGGAGGAACGATGCGGTCTA
>CALYUZ010000019.1 GCA_945492685.1 uncultured Methanomassiliicoccaceae archaeon
AATATAGTAACTATTATGCTCGGTATTAGAATTCGAAGTGATTCTACGAATTTCGTAGAAAACATTCGAGGAGTGAATCTCATGGTCAACGAACAGGACATCAGTATCGAGGAGCGCCTTGAGAGGGCCAAGAAGCCCGGACAGGACGCAATGGTCATGCACAAGTACTACGGCGGAAAGATCGAGGTCGTTCCCAAGGCATGTGTCAGGGGATTCGATGACTTCGCCATCTGGTATTCTCCCGGAGTCGCGGAGCCCTGTAAGGACATCGCCAAGAACCCCGATATGGTGTACGAGCACACCTGGAAGTGGAACACCGTCGCAGTGGTATCGGACGGAACCCGTGTACTCGGACTCGGAGACATCGGACCCGAGGCCGCCATGCCCGTCATGGAGGGGAAGGCCATGCTCTTCAAGTACCTCGGTGGAGTGGACTGTGTCCCCATCTGCCTCGACACCAAGGATCCCGAGAAGATCATCGAGACCGTCAGGCTTCTCGCACCCTCATTCGGTGGAATCAACCTCGAGGACATCTCCAACCCCAAGTGCTTCGATATCCTGGATGAGCTCAGGAGGGACTGCAAGATCCCAGTCTGGCATGACGATCAGCAGGGAACCGCAACCGTCGAGGTCGCCGGTGCCATCAACGCCATGAAGCTCGTCGGAAAGAAGCTCGAGGACGCACACATCACCGTCATCGGTGCCGGAGCGGCATCCATCGCCATCGCAAGGCTCCTGCTCGCCACCGGATTCAGCCCCAAGAACATGTGCATGTGCGATTCCAAGGGAATCCTGAACCAGTCCAGAGAGGACGTAGCTGCCGGATTCAAGCAGAAGTGGGAGATCTGTGAGAAGACCAACGGAGCAGGAAAGACCGGAGGAATGAAGGAGGCCTTCGAGGGAGCGGACATAGTCATCGCCGCATCCAAGCCCGGACCCGGAACCATCCCGCCCGAGTACGTCGACCTCATGGCCGATGACCCCGTCATCTTCGCCACCGCCAACCCCATCCCCGAGATCTGGCCCTGGGAGGCCAAGGAGCACGGATGCAAGGTGTTCGCCACCGGAAGGTCCGACTTCCCCAACCAGGTCAACAACTCCATGGGATTCCCCGCCATCTTCCGTGGAGTGCTCGATGTGAGGGCAAAGACCATCACCGACGAGATGTGCATCGCAGCGGCAAGGGAGCTCGCCAAGTGCGCAGAGGAGAAGGGAATCTCCGAGGACTACATCATCCCGACCATGTCCGAGATGGACGTCTTCCCCAGGGAGGCAGTCGCAGTCGCAATGAAGGCCCAGGAGCAGGGAGTCGCCAGGCTCAAGCTCAGCCGTCAGGAGCTGCACGACAGGGCCGAGTTCATGATCAAGAGGTCCAGGGGACTCACCGCCAAGATGATGGACGACGGCTACATCGCCGACGTCAACAAGGCATTCGAGTAAACATCTCAAGGGGCTTCGGCCCCTCTCAATTATCATTACCTTTTCTGGATGGTGCGGGCCTCATCCATGTGCTCCATCCATCCGTTCTTTGTGTCCAAGACGAGGTATGTAGGTACCCTCTTCTCCACCGGCGGAAGCGACATGTAATCGCCGTAGACCATGCCGAGGTATCCTTCGAGGTCTTCGGGGAACATCATCTCGATCCCCATGATCTCGTGCGGTGTGGGCTTTCCGAAAACATCACGGGGCACGATCTCATCGAAGAAGCATCCGTTCAGAGGTGACACGCAGTCGCAGTCATCGCCGGATCCGATCCTGTCGATGACCATCCTGACCGCTTTCCTGAATCCGATGCAAACGGGGACCAACGGTTTCGGAACGTAATCTCCGGCCATGTTCAGCAGGATGTGCAGACGGGACATCATGAACTGTATCCTTCTGCGGACACCCTTCTCCGGGACACCGACCATGGGGAAGAGCTCCACCGAGATCCCCTTGTCGTTCCTGTCATGGACATTGCGTATGAGGCACGTGTTCGGCATGACCACGCGGAAGTAGCCCTTGTGATTCTCCTTCGAGTTGGGCATCTCGACGATGTATTTCTGAGACAGATGGTTACGGAGGGATTCAGCGACAGCCTCAGACCAGCATGCGTCGAAGACGATATCCACGTCGTCATCCCAGGGAACCATCCTGCCGTTGTCGCGGACACATCCGATGGCCGTTCCGCCGACCACATAGTAGGGGATGCCATCGGCCATGAACGCCTTGTGGATGTCATCCGTCATCTGCAACAGCATCCTGTGAAGCGTCTCGGTCTCAGAATCCATCCCAAAAAACCCCTGCGAGGCATCTGTATCTTCGCTACAGTAAGTTCAGAACGGTTCTTTATTAGTCGGATTCGGTGATAACAATAATCTATAGACAATAGATGATGGATTAGTAATCCATCTTCTACCTCACGCACGTCCCGCTTTCCTGTCCATGAGGTAATCCTTGTAAGCACCGCATGGGAATCCGCCTGCTCCGGTGCGCTTGTCCTCCGGGGGCGGGGTCATGTAATCCCCGAACATGGCGGTGAGGATCTCGTGGCATTTCTCGGGGAGGGGAACCTCCGTATCCTCGAATCTATGGTAGATTGGCTTACCATAGTAGTCGCGGGGGAAGATGTAGTCTTTGAACTGTGTCGCCAGTACTACGGTGAGGTCGGAATCATCCTCGACAATCCTGTCGGCCATGCGTTCGAACACCCCTGGGATCCATCTGACGATCTTGTGGAGCGGAATCGAGTCCGTGTGGTCGATGGCCCATACGGATCCTACGTCGCCCCAGATGCACATGTTGCATAGTTTCCTCCTGAGATTCCCGCGGGGGTATCTGTCGATGGGGAAAAGGTCGATGAACGGTGCCTTCCTCTCTTTAAGGGATGTCTCGAAGTCATCGCATTTGCGTATCACATGCGGATGTGTGTCGGCGGATGATATGTGATAGTAGTATTTCTCGCGGTCAAGACCTTCCGAGAGGACCTTGTCGATGAGGGGGATGTCCTCTCTCCACACGGCCACGTCGATGTCATCGTCCCAGGGGATGAAACCGTCGTGTCTCACGGCACCGATCGCGGTACCGAAGTGCACATAGAATGTAATCCCGTTCTCTTCAAGGATGTTTTTCACATCCTTGTACATCTCGAGAAGGGTTGATTGGACATCGTTCACGGTGTGTAATCAAACTACATTTATTAGATTCTGTGGTTGTATGTGCATCCATCTGTAGTGTTGAAAATACAGAGCGGAAAGTACGCTGGCACTCGGAATTTTCCTCAACAGGTTATTTATTTGCCATCTTGATAACAGTCCAGTTTCGGATGATACGATGAGGCTTTTCACGGTTGGACCAGTGATGATGTATCCAGAGACCCTCGAGGAATCGGGGAGGCAGCTTCCATATTTCAGGACGGCAGAGTTCTCTGCCATGATGCTCGATTCGGAGGCGGTTCTCAAGAGGCTCCTCGGTGCGGAGGATGCATCCAAGGTCGCTTTCCTCACTGCCTCGGGTACAGGTGCCATGGAGGCCGCCGTATCCAACACGCTCACGTCCGATGACAAGGTTCTCATCATCATCGGAGGAGGTTTCGGTAGGAGATTCGCCGAGATCTGTGATGTACATAACATCCCCTATGATTCCGTCGATCTGGAGTTCGGAGAGACATTAACGGGTGATCGTCTGGAGGCATTCCGCGGAAGAGGCTATTCCGCACTTCTGGTGAACATCGATGAGACCTCCACGGGGCAGCTCTATGACATACATCTGTTGTCGGATTTCTGCAGGTCGGAGGGCATGATGCTGATAGTCGATGCCATCAGTTCCTTCCTTGCGGACGACCTGGACATGGAGCGGGATGGAATCGATGAGATCATTCTCAGTTCCCAGAAAGCATTGTCTCTGGAACCAGGCATCTCCATGGTCGTCGTGAGTCCCCGTGCATACGACCGTATCAGGATGATTCCTTCCCCATCGTACTATCTTGATCTTGATCATTATTTCATCGATCAGGAGAGGGGACAGACGCCTTTCACCCCCGCCGTGGGCACCCTCATCAATCTCAATCACATGCTCCACATGGTGGAGTCCAAAGGTCTCGACAGGAAGATCTCCGAGACCGCCGCTCTAGCATCCTATTTCCGTGAGGGGGCCAGAAGGATCGGTCTGATCATCCCCGATTATCCGCTATCGAATGCGGTCACACCCGTCCTGTTCGACGGGAATGCGACAGAGGTCTTCGAGTCCCTACGCGAGCGCGGTATCACGGTCACACCCAGCGGAGGGGATCTGAAGAATCGTCTCCTGCGTGTGGGACACATCGGAAATCTTTCCGAGTCGGATTACGACATCCTTTTGAAGGAATTGGAGGAGATCATCGGATGAAGGCCATACTCATGGCTGCCGGAGTCGGCAGCAGGATCAGCAGGGCCGTCAGCAAACCCAAGAGTACCCTCGATGTGGGTGGGACCCCCTTGATCACAAGGACAGTGGATATGCTGATCTCCTACGGTGTCGATGTCGCCATTGTCGTCGGTTTCAGGAATGCGGAGGTCCGTGAGGCCCTGGAGGGCCGTGATGTCCGTTTCTTCTTCAACCCCTTCTACAGGGTCACCAACAGCATGGCATCTCTCTGGTTCGCCAGGGAGTTCCTGGATGGTGACGATATAATTCTGGCCAATGCCGATGTCTTCTGGGGAGAGGGTATGTACTCTGATCTGGAATCCGATACGAATGACGTCGTGATGTTGGGCGACGAGTCCCGCGTCGATGTCGGGGATTATTTCTTCAGGGTGGAGGACGGTCTCATCAAGGGTTACGGAAAGGAACTTGCCAGGGATGACCGTACGACCGAGTATGTCGGCATCGCCAGGATAGCCGGGCATCTGGTTCCCGAGTTCCGCCATCGTCTGGAGGACCTCGTCGCTGCCGAGAGGTACGACCTCTGGTGGGAGAACGTGCTGTACGAGCACATCGACGAGACCCCGGTACATGTCAGGGACATGAGCGATTTCTTCTGGGCCGAGATAGATTACATCGACGATTATCAGCGTATATTGGATTACATCCGTACCGGGGACAGGTCTTTCAAGGTCAGAACGGGGTGAGCATGAGGCACAAGGTGGACCTGGTGGTCGTCTTGGCGCTTGCGTTATGCGCCGTCGTGGTCGTTGGTGAGTACTGTACATACTATTCTGATATCCATGAGTATGGTTCCACCGCCACATGGTCGGACGGCAGGGTCGATTACACTGTCAGTTCGTCCGGTTCCGACGTATTCTCAGCCATTCTGTTGGAAAATGATGGTCGTAAACCGGTGACGGACCTGTGCATATTCGTTGACGATGGGTACATGGATTACTATGCCGAGGCGCACGGTCTGTCGGGAGCAGTCTATCTGGATCAAGAGTACTATGCCAAACAGGTCCGGGAGGCACTGCGTTTCCGCGGTTTCTCGGAGGTCACCCAATGTTCATCCTCTGAACTATCCGATCATCTCAGATCCACCCTTTCGGATCCGTCGGGACATGCACTCATGGTCATGTCCTATTCCCTCCCTTCGGAGGTCTATGACGGTACAGATGGGTGTCTCCTTCTGGAGTGGATGTCCGAGGGTGGGACCCTGTATTGGTTGGGCTCCGAGGTCGGACGTTTCTATACCGATGGAAGCTCTCTCGTGGAGGTCTCTGGAAACCAGGAGATCTTCTTCGGCGTCCGTTGCATCCATGACGGTTCGATGGAAGTGGCCGATACCAAGGTGGACAACGGGTTCACCGATGCCTTCCGTTTCAAGAACAGCAGTCTTCAGTTCGCACTCGATTCCTCGGTCATAGATGGGGCGATTCCGATGGGCTATTCCCTGGATGGATACTCCTCGATCGTGTTCGTTCCGTTCGGGTCTGGTCAGATATGTGTCTTCAGTGGTAATTTCGATGTCAATCAGATAGATGACATCGGTCAGGTCGTCGCATCGGGACTGACCGTGGATTCGGAGATATCGTGTGTCCAAGAGGGAAAGGTCGTCAGGGGGACCATCGAAGGTTCGATCGACGTTCCAAGGGCCGGATGCACACTATACATCTACACTGGTGGATTCTACATGAACCATGGGGAGGCATTCCATGGTTGATCCATCCTGTTGCTATGCCTCTTTGAAGTCCCGTCTGGCCGCCATTCGCCATCCCATCCTGTGGATACTGGTCATCGGAATTGCCGTGAGGCTTCTGGCATCCACTCTCAGCATTGTTTACGACGCCGATTATTGGGCATTGGTCATCCGCAACATCGAGACGGGGGAAGGTCTGTACGGAGTGGAGGGCTACTACTACACGCCGGTCTGGGGTTACATCCTCGGGTTTGTCAGCGCCCTTCAGTCCATGTTCCTGGACCTTGGATACGATGTGGTCCGTGTCGTCGAGGCTTTGTTCTCGGAGGCCATCCCATATGTGTACTTCAGTGCGACAGTACCATCGGTGGCCTTCACATTCACCGTGAACCTTCCTTTGATCATCTCGGATGTCATCCTGGCGTTCGGAGTCCGCTATCTGGTGAAGGATGCTACAGGTGATGACCACAAGGCAGATCTAGCATTCGCGATGGTGTTCCTTTGTCCGCTTCTCATAGGGGTCACTTGTATCACCGGCATGCCGGATACTTTTGCGGCCACGTTCCTCGTTCTGACGGTCATCCTCCTGAAGAGGGAGAGATATCTGGTGGCGGGGATGATGTTCAGCCTCGCGGTGTTGACCAAGTTATTCCCGGCCTTCGTCATATTCCCCCTCATCGCATATGTGCTGTTGAGAGCCTCCGATCGTAGGAGGGCAGTCATCAATCTGTCCCTTGCCGTCATCGGTGCCTTCGCCATGACGCTCATAGTATTCATGCCCCAGATCCTGGAGGGCACATTGGAGCAGTGCTTCCAGTTCATCACAGACCGTACGGGGTCATCCGTGGAGAGCAATCTCTTCGATGTGATCGCCGGCAAGGCCAGGATATTCACCTATCTTGCGGTGATAGTGGCATCCATCGCATGTGCTGTGCTCATGTACAGATCCGGGAGGGACAGGATCGAACACGATCTGATGAAGTACTGCTTCCTCCTGCTGGCGATGTGCATGCTGTTTCCGCCTGCGCCACAGTACATGATCTCCATGTTACCCTTCCTTGTCTACTGGGCTGTCGTGGAGGACGGGAAGTGCATGCTCAGCTGGAAGATAATCTCATTCGGATCCGTGTTCTTCATCACGACATCCAACGCCCTGATGCTCCTGCCCCTCGCGGCCTGGACGGACCTCATCTCCGTGGATACAGTCGTGGGCCTTCTGAAGTGGTTCTCAGCGGGAAGCGGATTCACCCCCGGACTTGCCTGGATGATTTTCGGAGGCGTCATCACATATGCGGGCATACTGTCGATATTCCTGATCATGTTCCGTGATAGGATCCCATTCGGAAGGGGGGGCATCTTTGGCCGGAACACAGTTTGATTCCTTCTCCAGCAGGGTCTCCCTGAACATGGTGACGAACATCGTCCGTACCGTGATCATGGCACTGGTCGGGTTCCTGATGGTCCCTTACTACATAGGGGAGTTCGGGCTGTCGACTTATGCGATAATCCCCCTTGTGACCACGATCACCACCTACTTCCTGGCGATGTCGGATTCCCTGGCCAATGCGTTCACACGCTACATGGCGGTTGCGGTGCAGCAAGGTGATATGGATACGGCAAACCGTACTTACACATCATCGACGATAGGGATGCTGAAGTGCATAGCTGCCCTGATGCCGGTGGTCCTCCTGGTGTCCGTCCTGGCTCCGTACATATTCGATGTAGGTGAGGCACACAGCCTGGATGTCCAGCTGGCGTTCTTCATGATCCTCTTTTCATCCCTGATGCTCTCGTTCAGCGCATGCATGGGTAGCGTGTTCATGGCCCACAACAAGATGTACATCACATACACGGGAAGGATAATCCACTGTGTGCTACAGGTGGGGCTGGTCCTGGCGTTCTTCCTGTTCACGGAGCCGTCCCTCACCCTCATCGGTGTGTCGTATGTGGTCTCTACCGCCGTGTTCCTGATCATAATGGCGGTGTACCTCCGTAGGGAATGTCCTCAGATCCGTTTCTCCCGCAGTTGCTATGATCCCCATCTTCTGAGGAAGATGAGCGGTCTCGGCCTATGGGCCATTATCTGCGAATTCGGATCCCTGATGTTCATCCAGGCCTCCATGATAGTCGTCAATCTGATGGTCGGCAGTACGGCACAGGGATCGTTCTCTGTCGCGGCCAATGTCATTTCCATGACCAACACGACATGCACGTCGATAGCTGCGGCCGCTATGCCTTTGGCATACAGATGTTATGCCCAACGTGACACCGATGGCATGGTACGCATCCTGAAGATATTCACAAAGTTCGTGGGGTTGTTCATGGCCTTCCCGTTGGCCTATGTCATGATTTTTGCGCCACAGGTGATAGGGATATGGTTGGGTCCGGGATACTCGGACATCTACCCGATGTTGTACATCATGCTCCCTGCAGAGGTGGCGGTGTGCACAGTCAACGCATTGATAGAGGTTCCCGTGGTGTTCGAGAGGATGAGACCGGTGGCATTGGCAACAGGGGTCTTCGGCGTGTTGAACGTCCTCATGTCCGTGGTGATCCTGACGGTCACCGACTGGGGGGTGTTAGGCGTGTGCGTCTCGTGGACGGTCTCCATGCTCCTGTTGAAACTTGTGTTCTACCCTCTGTATGCCTCCAAGCTCACAAGCGGAGGTCTGAAGAAGTACATCCCATCGTTGGCGTACAGCTATGCTGCTTTCGCGGTACTGCTTGCCATCGGTTATGCATCCACTCGGGTGTTCACCCTGCCCACAACTTGGACGGCAGTCCTTCTGTCCCTCTTGGTCGGATTCCTCATCTATTTCGTGGTGATGATGAGGCTGTTGTTCAACAAGGAGGAGAGGGAATTGGTCATCACATTCCTTCCAGGTTTCGTTCAGAGAATCATCCACAGTTGATGTTTGCTTTTTCGTTGGTGTGTTCTGAATGTTTTTATATCCATACGCATCCAGCTTAAGGGATGTTCAGAGTGGAGGCTCCTGAATGGTGAAAGTATCCGTAATCATACCCGTGTACAATGGTTCCAAGCACATACACGGATGTGTTTCAGTGATTAACATGCAGACCCATTCGGACCTGGATGTCATCTTCGTGGTCGATTCCAAGACGACAGATGACACCGTCGACCGCATCATCAGTGAGACCTCCGGTGATCCACGTTTCCGCGTGATCATGCAGAACGATGATCAGAGGATGGGAGGAGCTCGTAACATCGGGTTCGATGCGGCCTTGGGCGATTACATATGGTTCCTGGACGTGGATGATCACCCGTATCCGACACTTATCGAAGAGGTCGTAGATATCGCAGAGAGGGAGTCGTCCCCGGTGGTTTTCTTCAACAGTATA
>CALYUZ010000020.1 GCA_945492685.1 uncultured Methanomassiliicoccaceae archaeon
CCAGGATGTTGTTGTAGGACAGCTGCTTCCCGTGGTCCAGGAGCTCTGCGTTGGCGACGGAGATGCCGGGTGTGAAGGGATCTTTGTAGAATGCGGCCTTCTGGTTGGGGTTCTCACCGTATCTGAGGTCCTCGACCTTCTCGAGGGGTATGGGGAACGATGCGGGGAATCCCTCGCAGAATTTGCCGTACATGCGTGATGCGATCATGGCATCGTAGTTGGCGGTGACCACGAAGGCCTCGGCCATGAGCTTCTGGTGAAGCTCCAGGCTGAGCTCCCCCTTGTCCTTCAGCTGCGCGAGGATCTCGGGGTACTGCTCTGGACCGGTGACCACCGCGACGGACTCGTAGTTCTTGGCGGCGGCACGGATCATGCTGGGTCCGCCGATGTCGATGTTCTCCACGATGTCCTCGAAGCTCACACCCTCCTTGAGGACGGTCTGCTTGAACGGGTAGAGGTTGATGACGACCATGTCGATGGGTTCGATGCCCTTCTCCTTGATGGCGGCCATGTGCTCGGGGACGTCCCTGCGGGCGAGGATGCCTGCGTGCACCTTGGGGTGGAGGGTCTTGACACGTCCGTCCAGCATCTCGGGGAAACCTGTGACATCGGAGACCTCGGTGACGGGGAGTCCGTTCTCCTTCAGAAGTTTGTATGTTCCACCGGTCGAGATGATCTCGACCCCGAGCGATGAGAGCTCCTTAGCGAAATCCACGATCCCGCTTTTGTCGGAGACGCTGATAATAGCCCTTTTGATCTGTGACAGTTGTATACCCCCTCTTTCGAGGTGCGCATACCCATGTATGCATCTTCCGAATCTACTACCAGTATATAACCTAGTTCGACCACCTCTGCGGAAAACAGCCATATACCTACGGAAATCGCATCGATGTTGAGATTCCGATGTGGATTCCCATCGGAAACATATCATCCGACCCCAAGCGTCATATCGGACCTGGAGATACGTCGGGGTGATGAGGAAGAAGGACCTTGAGATACGCCTGCAGTCCGTCCGCAACTTCGAGGACCCGGACCCCGCCCTGGAGCAGTACATGACGCCTGCCACCATGGCGGCGGACATCCTGTTCGAGGCATACAGATCGGGCGATGTGGAGGGGATGAAGGTCCTGGACCTCGGATGCGGTACCGGCATGTTCTCCATCGGGGCATGGATGCTAGGGGCGGGGATGGTGAGGGGGTACGACATATCCGATTCCGCACTGTCCGTGGCGAGGAGGAACGCATCCGACATGGGTGCCGACGTGGAGTTCCTGAAGAGCAGGATCGAGAATGTGGACGAGGGTGCCGACACCGTGTTCATGAACCCCCCGTTCGGATGCCAGAACAGGAATGCGGACCGCCCCTTCCTGAAAAAGGCGATGGAGATATCCGAGTGCGTGTACTCCATCCACATGGCCGACACGGTGGACTTCGTGAGGGAGTTCTGCGAGGCCGAAGGGAGGTCTGTGGTTTCCTCTAAAATCTATAAGTACGAAATCCCTCATACATTTTCATTCCATACGAAGACGAAGAAGACGGTTGACGTCGCGGTCGTCAACATAAGGTGATTCACAATGGCAGATTCTGATTTGGTTTTCCCGGGAGACGAGGTCGCAGTTGAGGAGGAGTACATCGCATCCGACGGGACTTTCGCCGAGAACGGCGTCATCTACGCATCGCAGATCGGGGTCCTCGAACTGGACGACGACAACTGCGTGGCCAGGGTCATCTCCCCCAACCCCCCGAACATCCTCGCAGTGGGCGATGTCGTGTACGCCGTGGTGGCAGACATCAGGAACACGATGGCGACAGCTGATGTCGTCGGAAAGGACGGAGTGGACAGGACCCTCGGAGGGGAGACATATGCCACGATCCACGTCTCCAAGATCTCCCAGGGATACACCGACGATGTGTCCAAAGAGCTCAGGAAAGGGGACTTCATCAGGGCCAGGGTCACCGGCATCAAGCCCTCCCTCCAGCTCACCACCAAGGACAATCACCTCGGGGTCATCAGGTCCCTCTGCAGCAAATGCAAGACCGAGATGGTGAAGAAGGGAACCGGACTGTTCTGCCCTGAGTGCAGGTACAGCGTCCCCAGGAAGCTCGCCGACGATTACGGCGACGTCAAGATCTGAGAGTGCGCTAGATGAAGCTAGTCTCCCTGATGTCCAACGGCATCGATTCCCCGGTCGCATCCTACAGGATGAGCCTAATGGGGGCAGATGTCATCCTTCTGCACATGGACAACCGTCCGTACACCGACGACCGTAGCGTGGAGAACGTGAAGGCGATAGCCGAGCGTCTCAGAGAGGTCACCGGCAAGGAGTTCCCCCTGTACATGGCGCCACACGGCGACAACCAGGCCGAGATCTCGGAGAAGTGCGACAGGAGCTACCAGTGTGTCATGTGCAAACGCGTGATGCAGCGCACCGCCAGAGAACTGGCGAAGATGCTGGGTGCGGATGCCATCGTGATGGGTGATTCCCTCGGACAGGTCGCATCTCAGACGCTGAGGAACATCAGGTCCGAGAACATCGGACTTGACTTCCCGGTGATCAGACCCCTCATCGGCATGGACAAGCTCGAGATCGAGGCCATCGCCAAGGAGATCGGAACCTATGACATATCGGTCAGACCGACCGACGGATGCACCATAGTTCCTGTCGGACCCGTCACCAACGCCGATCCGGAGAAGGTTGCCGCGTTCGGCGAGAGGATCGATGTCGATGCCATCGCCAGGAGGTCGGCCGAGGCCGCCCGCCTGATCTGAACCCTTTTTCCCCTTTTATTATCAATAATAGGGTCTTCTGGAGTAGAAGGCGGGACAGGAGTCGATGTCCTCCTTGTCGTACAGCATGTCCATGGAAACATTGGAGATGTAGGACAGCTGGATGCGGGAGATGTACAGGAAGTTGTCTCCGATGGGAATCTTCAGGTCCGATTCCTTGGGACCCTTCACAGTGGTGGGCACAAGTGCGGGACCCATGCATGCTGTGCAGATACGGTAGTCCCTTCCCTCGGACATGATCATCTTCTTGACATCCTCGTCAACGGTTATCTCCATGATGACCCGAATACAGAGAGATAGATAACAATGATGCCTCAACGGGCACCGACATCTGAAGTTCCGAGGAAGATCGATACGGCCCCCGGTATGTCCTGAGACAATATGGCCGGCAGATCCTTGAGGCCGGCGACCCTGCGGTCCATTATAACAGCGACTCCCCTGTCCGTCTCCGACCTTATGAGCCTGCCTATGGCCTGCCTCATCTTGCGAACGGTCGGGATTGTGGTGGTGTACCTCATTCCGTCACCGAAACGGATGTCGTAGTATCTCTTCAGTGCACGGAGCTTCGCCGTGGGCTTCGGATACGGTATGCCTATGAGGATCGCCAGCTCCAGAGCCTTGTCGGGGAAGTCCAATCCCTCGCTGATCCTGCCTCCGGTGACGCAGAACAGGACCGAACCCTCGGAGGACCTGAAGTTCTCGAACACATCCATCAGGTCGGACTGTCCCATGCCGCGTTCCTCATAGTACACATCACGGCCCAGTGCCGACACCAGACCGTCGTCTACCATCCTGTCCATGAACTGATACGACGGGAAGAATACGGCGGTGTTGACGTTCACGGCGTTCACCGTCGAGACAACCAGTTCGAAGAGCCTGTCGTAGTTCTCCTTCACCGACCTCTCCTCGTACTTCATCGACACTTCATCGGTGTACAGGGTGAGGAGGTTCTCCTCCGGGAACACTCCCCCGAGGTTCATCGTGTTGACCCTGTCCAATCCGATCTCGGTGATGTAGGAATCCAGGGGCTCCAGGGTACCGGACATGTGGACCGAAGAGAAGCATTCGTTCATAGGATCCGATGCCCCTCTGGGATCCATACAGTAGGATTGGAACTTCGGATTGTCCCCGCCTAAAACGAGGCGGACGTACATCTCCTCGTCACCGTTGATCCAGTACTGTAGGAAACGGGACATGGAACCGATGTATGTGCGTGGAAGCTTGCGGCGCTGCTTCTTCCTCTCCGCTATCCCGTCGCCGATCTCCTCCATGGCCTTCAGGATCTTCCCTATCACCACGCTGGTGACCCCCAGACGGTCCATGAGCTCCTCCTCCAGGAAATACGGCGGGAGCATACCGTCCTCATCGATCAGGTATTCCTTCACCGCATAATCGAGGATCTCCCTCAGGACGGATGCCACGTCGATGACGGTCAGTCCATCGTGGACCATGGGATTCCCGTTATCGTTGGCCTCCTTCTCGGCGAGCTCCATCGCCCTCGAGCTGTATTCGAAGGTCTGCACCTCGCGGAGATAATCGGGGAGGTTGTGGGCCTCGTCCACGATGATTATCGTCCTGGACAATGGGACACCGATCCACTGGATGAAGCGGTCTAGCACCTGGGGCATAAAGACGAAGGGATACGGTACGGCAACGATGTCAGCTTTCGGAAGAGCATATTTCAAAAGCTCGTACGGGCACAGGCCGGCATCCTCGCACATACGTGCGAACTCCTCAGGCTCAGGGTGGTTGGTACGGATGATATCCACCCAGGACTCTATGTCGGCGGACTCGATCCTCTCGTAGAACTTGCAGTGACATCCCTTATCCCCGTCCCTGCGCTTGTACTCGGAACAGAGCTTGGAAATCTCCTCGGACGTGCCCGATGCAAGGTCGGGATCGTCCCTCATCATTGGGCATGTGGAGGCCGAACGGCCCTGTATGCCCACACACAGAACATCCGCCTTCAACGCTGCGGACTCGCGTATGACCTGTTTCTGCTGGGATTTGGTCCTCGTCAGGTAGAGGACCTTCATCTCACGGTCCATGGCGAAGCCGAGGACCCCGCACAGGGAGGTTATGGTCTTCCCCGTGCCGGTCCCGGCCTCGATGACGGCACATCTCCTGTCACGGACCGTCCGGTCGATGAACTCTATGAGCTCCCTCTGACCGGGACGGTACGTGTATGGAAACGGGTCCATCGGTTTTATGCGGCGTCGCCGCCCCTGTGCCAGATGTCGTCGGGAAGGTCAGCGTAGATGGACTCCTCCTGCTGGTAGTCCTCCACGGACCCGACCTTGCTGGCCATCAGGGTCTGGATCTTGTCCCTCTTGAACAGCCAGTAGTGGATCCTCCACTCCCTGCCGTCGTAGAGGGTGGTCTCCTCCCTCTCGGTAGTGAGGATGCCCGCGTCCTCCAGCATGTAGAAGGCATCGCGGTCCTCGGGCTCCAGGATGTTGTCGATGATCCTGTCGGAATAGCCGAAGAAGTTCAGCACATGGTGGGCGAGCTCGTATGCCTGCTCCTCCACCATACCGCGGGAGTTGTCGATGCTGTTCTTGATGGCCTGTGTGAGGTCATCCACCGTGACGATGCCCATGCTCATGCCACCAGGTCGAGGAACTTGATCTCCTTGGAGCCGACATCGGCGGAGATCTTCTGGACGAGCTCGTCGGGGATGGGCTGGTCCACGGTCAGGAACATGAGTGCGCGGTCGCCGGACCTTCCGACGGACATCTGGGCCACGTTGATGCCTGCGCTGCCGAGGGTGTTGCCGACGATACCGATGACGCCGGGTGCGTCCTTGTACTCGAGGAACATCATGTCACCGTACATGGGGACCTCGAAGGAGAACACATCGACTCCGACGAGCCTGGGCTGTCCTCCGATGACGGTTCCCCTGATGGTGTGGGACTCGCCATCGGCGGTGAACCTGATCTCGATGATGCTGGAGTAGTCCTTGGCGGTATCGTTGTTGGTCTCCGCGATCTCGATCCCCTTGGATTTGGCCACAGGGAGTGCGTTGATGATATTGGCGGATCCCAGGATGTTCTTGAAGTATCCGATGAGGGCGGACACAGTCAGGAGCTTGGTCTGCTTGCCGGCGAGCTCTCCGCAGTACGCGATCTCGAGCTTCTTGAGGGGGCGGTTGCCGACCATCTGCTGGACGAGCGTTCCCATCCTCTCCGCCAGGGGCATGAAGGGCTCGGTGTCCGCATCGAGCTTTCCGCGGGGTGCGTTAATGGCGTTGGACACGATGTTGTCCCTGAGGTACATGACGGCATGCTCGGCGATCTCCACGGCGACCCTCTCCTGTGCCTCGACGGTGGAGGCTCCCAGGTGGGGGGTGGTGACCAGGTTGTCAAGCTCCAGGAGCTTGGTCTCCTCCTCTGTCAGGGGCTCGTTGCACCATACATCGAAAGCCGCTCCGGCGATGATCTTCTCCTTGAGAGCGGTGTAGAGGTCGTCCTCGTTGACGATGCCTCCGCGGGCCACGTTGGCGATCCTCGCGTTGGGCTTCATCATCTTGAACTGGGGCAGGGAGATCATGTTCCTGGTCTCGGGGAGCAGAGGGGTGTGGATGGTCATGAAGTCCGCGGTGGAGATGACCTCGTCGAGGGTGGTGAGCCTGACGCCGAGGCTGTCGGCGACCTCCTTGGGCAGGAAGGGGTCGTATCCGATCATGGTCATGTTGAAGGCCTTCATGCGTTTGGCGACCTCTCCTCCGACACGTCCGACACCGATGATTCCCAGGACCTTGCCGTTGAGCTCGACTCCGGTGTACTTGGACCTCTTCCACTCGCCCTTGTGCATGGACTCGTGGGCGAAGGGGATGTTCCTGGCCAGTGCGAGGAGCATGGCGCAGGAGTGCTCGGCCGCGGACAGGATGTTCGCGGAGGGGGTGTTCATGACGAGGATTCCCTTGTCGGTGGCGTAGGGAACGTCGATGTTGTCCACACCGACTCCGGCACGTCCGATGACGCGGAGGTTGGTTCCGGCGTCGATGACCTTCTTGGTGACCTTGGTCCCGGACCTGATGATGAGGCAGTCGTAGTCGCCGATGATGCCGCAGAGCTCGTCCTCGGTGAGGCCGGGTTTGACGTCTACGGGGAATCCGGACTGCTTGAGAATCTCGAGTCCCTCGTCCGAAAGGGGATCCGATACCAGAATCTTGGTTGTCATTTTCACTCCTCCATGATCTCGTCCATTGCGGACAGAAGCTGTTTGATTCCGGCCGGGGTGGTGTCACCCATGTGGCCGATCCTGAATGTCTTCTCCTTCACATCGCCGTATCCGTTGGAGATCTCGTATCCCTTGGACTTGAGCTTGCTGTGGAAGGCGTCGAAGTCGAGGTCTCCGCGGTTGAGGACCCCGATGGAATTCGATCTGTAGCCCTGCTCGGGGAAGACTCCCGCGAGCTTCTCGTCCGCCCAGTTCCTGACGAGGTCGGCCATCTGCTGGTGCCTGTCGTACCTGTTGGAGACTCCCTCCTTCAGGATGCGGTCCAGCTGGTAGTCGAGTCCGTACATGAGGGATACGGGGGGCGTGGTGAGGGCGTAGTTGACGTCGCTCTGCTTCTTGATCTTGAGCAGATCCGTGTAGAATCCCCTGTTGGAGACGGTCTTGGCCTTCTCCAGGAGCCTCTCGGAGCAGAGCATGATGGCGAGTCCCGGGGGCAGGGCGAGTGCCTTCTGGGTTCCGAAGACGATGGAGTCGGCATCCATGTCCTTCACCTTGATGTCCATGGCGAAGGCGGATGTGACGGCGTCCACCTGGATGAGTGCGTCGGGGTTCTGGGCCCTGACCTCCTTGGCGAGGGCGACGGAGTCACTGAACACTCCGGTGGAGGATTCGTTGCTGACCCAGTGGACCATCTCGGTGTCCTTTCCGACCTTTCCGGCGATGTGCTCGGGCTTCATGGCCTCTCCCCAGGGGACCTGGACCTTCTCCACTGTCTTGCCGTTGAGCTCTCCGAGCTCGATGGACCTGTTCCCGAAGGAACCGTTGGTGATCCCGAGTGTCTTGGATGCGGCACCGTTCCTGATACCAGCCTCGAGCATGATGGTGGCGGATCCTCCCACGAGGAAGACGTCCATGTCGGTGTTCAGGACCTTCCTGATCTTCTCGACGATGTTTCCGTGGAGCTCCTTGTACTCCTTGGACCTGTGCGTGATCATGGGTTTGGTCATCGACTGAAGCGTATCGGGCTCCACATGTACGGGGCCGACGGTGTAAAGCATTCTACTCAAAGATAATCCCTCATTGCCCTAGGGCTATGGTCGGGTATCCTCCAACTTTTATAAAATATACACGCGCGCGGATTTACAGCCGTGAACCCGGCGGAACGGTTTGAATGCCATCCGACGCACATGTCGGAGACGGGTGATCAGGAAAGGGGAGGGGAGGTCCCTCCCGATGGATTTTTCAGAGTTTCGAAAGGGTGTTCTTGATCCTCGAGATACCCTCGCGGATCTGCTCCTCGGATGCGGCGTAGGAGATCCTGAAGAATCCCTCTCCTCCGGGTCCGAACGCGGTTCCGGGGGTGACCGCCACATGTCCCTCCCTGAGGAGGGTCTCGGCGAGCTTGGCGGAGGGGATGTCCCTGTTGTACTTGGGGAAGATGTAGAATGCTCCCTGGGGGACGTTGCACTCGACGCCGGGGATCTCAGAAATGAGGTCCATGGCCAGGTCACGGCGCCTCCTGAATTCGGCGACCATATCGTACTTGGACTGCTGGGGTCCGGTGATGGCCTCCACGGCTGCCTCCTGCACGAACGACACGGCACAGGATATGGAGTGGGACTGGAGCTTGTTGATCGCCTTGATGTCGTCCTCGGGTGCGATGGCCCATCCGAGCCTCCATCCGGTCATGGCGAAGGACTTGGACAGTCCGGAGACGATGAGGGTGTTGTCGAACATGCCGGGGAACGAGGCGATGGACGTGTGCTTGCCCTCGTAGACGATGCTTGAGTAGATCTCGTCGGAGAGGACCTTGATGCCCCTTGCCATGGCGATGTCGGCGATCTGCTTCAGAACATCGGCGGGGATGACGGCACCGGTGGGGTTGGAGGGTGTGTTCAGGATGATCATCTTGGTCCTGGGCGTGATCTTCGATTCGACCAGTGCGGGATCCAGGACGAAGTTGTCCTCGAACCTGGTGGGCACGTAGACGGGGACTCCGCCGGCGAGGCGGATGCATGCCTCGTAGGAGACCCATGAGGGGTCTGCGAGGATGACCTCGTCTCCGGGGTCGATGTAGGCCAGCGCGATCATGAAGATCGCCTGCTTGCATGGGGTGATGAGGACGTTGGATGCCTGACAGGGGACTCCGTCGGTCTCACGGGTCATGTCCGCGACCGCCTTCCTGAGTGCGGGGATACCCAGCGACGGGGTGTAGTGCGTGAACCCGCTGTGCAGGGAGTCACAACACGCGTCGATGACGTTCTCCGGGGTTGTGAAGTCCGGTTCGCCCATGGAGAACGAGACGATGTCCACGCCCTCCGCTTTCATCTGGCTGACAAGATTGGAAATAGCGATCGTACCCGATGCTGGAATCTCCTGAAGCCTCTTTGACACCATACAATGCGCCTCTT
>CALYUZ010000021.1 GCA_945492685.1 uncultured Methanomassiliicoccaceae archaeon
CTCGGGGTCCTTCACGGGGAACAGCACCTCGACCCTGGCGAGAAGGTTGCGGGGCATCATGTCGGACGATCCCATGTACATCTCGGGGTTGCCGCCGTTCTCGAAGTAGTAGATCCTGGAGTGCTCCAGGAACCTGTCCACGATGCTGGTGACCCTGATGTTCTCCGACACTCCGGGTATGCCGGGTCTGAGACAGCAGAGTCCCCTGATGTTCAGGTCGATCTTCACGCCTGCGTTCGAGGCCTCGTAGAGGGTCGCGATTATATCGGAGTCGATGAGTCCGTTGGCTTTCATGGCGATGTATCCGGATCCGGTGCGTCTGCAGACTTCGATCTCTCTGTGGATCTTCTCGATGAGACTCTTCTTGAGGGTCAGGGGAGCCACCAAGAGCCTGTTGTACATGCGGGGTCCGAAGTATCCGGTCAGAGCGTTGAACAGCTCGCCCACATCCTCGCCGATCTCCTGGTCGGCCGTCAGGAACGATATGTCCCCGTACTGCTTGGCTGTGGATGTGTTGTAGTTCCCCGAGCTCATGTGGGTGTAGCGGACAAGCCTGTTGCCCTCGAGCCTGACCACCTGCAGCAGCTTCGAGTGCACCTTCAGGTCCACGGGTCCGAACACCACGTGCACACCGATCGCCTCGAGCTGTCTCGCCCACAGGATGTTGTTGGTCTCGTCAAACTTGGCCCTGAGCTCCATCAGGACGGAGACGGTCTTCCCGTTCTCCCTGGCACGCATCAGCGCGCGGATGATGGACGGGTCCTTTCCGATCCTGTACAGACAGATCTTGATGCTCTGCACCGCCGGGTCGTCCGCGGATGTGTTGATGAACCTGACGATCGTGCTGAAAGACTCGTAGGGGTGGAACAGGATCCAGTCCTTCCTCTTGATGGCGTCGTAGATGTCCATGCCATCGGCGAGCTCCGGGGGCGTGTAGGGCTCGAAGGTCTTCTCCTTCAGCTTGGGATAGTCGAGGCCGACGATCTGCCACAGGTCCACCAGCATGATCGCGTCGGTGCTGTGGATCTGGACCGGCTGGAGCTTCAGGTTCCTGCCGAACAGGTTGACCATCTCCTGGGGCATGGTCTTCTCGACCACCATCCTCACGGGGAATCCTATGTCCCTGTCCTCGATCGATTCCTCAACAGCGGACATGAAGTCGCAGGCCTCGTCGATCGTCACCTTGACGTCGGCATTGCGGGTGACCCTGAAGGTGTACGCACCCTCCACGTCGAATCCGGGGAAGAGGGAGTAGATGTGGTTCTCGATGATGTCCTCGAGCATCACGTAGACCTCGTCCCTTGATGATGGGATCCTGATGAATCTGGGCAGGACGCCCACAGGGACCTTCACCCTCGCGTACAGGTTGTCGCCGTCGGAATCCTTCAGCTTGACGGCTATGTTCAGCGAGTTGTTCGAGATGAAGGGGAACGGATGGGACACGTCGAGCGCCAGAGGTGTGAGCAGGGGGTGGATCCTCTCCCTGTAGAACTCCGAGACCCATGCGGTCTGGTCGGGGTTCAGGTCCTCCACGCGGGTGATCATTATGCCCTCCTCCGCGAGGTCCTGTTTCAGGAGTCCCCAGCATTCCCCGTACTGGTACACCAGGTGCTGGACGGTGCTGGAGACCTGCTCCATGAGGCCGTTGTAATTCACCGCGGAGTAGTCGGGTCCGGGTATGGGGGTCTTTTTGATGATCCCGGGGACCCTGATCATGAAGAACTCGTCCATGTTGCCGTAGCAGATGGCCAGGAACTTCACCCTCTCCAGGAGGGGGTTGGTCTTGTCCATGGCCTCCTCCAGGCAGCGGCGGTTGAACTCCAGCCAGGAGAGCTCCCTGTTGATGTAGTACTTCTCGTCGTAGAGGTCGGGGGTCTCAGTCATCTGAATCCTCTGTCCTTCTGACCTTCACGGATTCGCAGTGGGCGTGGAGTCCCTCGGCGGTTGCAAGTGTCTCGATTGTGGGTGCTATGGCGGCGAGTCCGTCCTTCGAGAGATACTGCACGGTGGAGGTCTTCATGAAGTGGGCAACGTTGAGTCCGGAGCAGGTCATGGCGTGACCAGCGGTGGGAAGGACGTGGTTGGTTCCAGATGCGTAATCTCCAGCAGCCACGGGGGTGTAGGGTCCGACGAAGATCGATCCACCGTTCCTGACCTTGCCCAAGGCGTCGAGGGGGTCCCTGACCTGGATGGACAGGTGCTCGGGGGCGATGCCGTTCATGATCTCGATTGCGAGGTCCAGGTCCTCGGCGATGATGTATCCGGAGTTCTCCAGGGCCTTCTCGATGATCTCCTTCCTGGGAGCCTTCTCGATCATCTTCTCCATGTGCTCCCAGACCTTGTCGGGGAGGTCGGGGTCGCAGGTGACCATCAGGCATGCGGACGAGGGATCGTGCTCCGCCTGTGCTATGAGGTCGGATGCCACGAACTCGGGATCTGCCGAATCGTCTGCCAGGACGCCGATCTCGCTGGGTCCGGCGGGGAAGTCGATGTCCACCTTGTGGCGGAGCATCATCTTTGCAGAGGTGACGAAGACGTTGCCGGGTCCAACGATCTTCTGGACCGGCTCGATGCTCTCGGTTCCGAGGGCCATGGCTGCGATGGCCTGGGCTCCTCCGCTCTTGTAGATCTCGTCGACACCAGCTATGTCCGCGGCGACGAGGGTGATGGGGTTGATGGGTGCGGGGGTGCACATGATGACCTCGTCGACTCCCGCGACCCTGGCGGGAATGACGGTCATGAGCACGGTGCTGGGGTACGATGCGCGTCCGCCGGGGATGTAGCATCCGACCCTCTCCAGGGGAGTGGTCTTCACACCGAGGGTGATCCCGGGTTCGACTTCGGAAAGCCAGAGTCCTGCGGGCTTCTGCATCTCGTGGAAACGCTGGATGTTGTAAGCGGCGTTCTCGAGCTCCTCGACTATCTCGGCGGAGACCTTCTCGTATGCCTCCTCGATCTCGTCCCTCGTCACGACGACGGATTTGAGATCAACCTTGTCGAACTTCTTGGCAAGGTCGATGAGGGCCTTGTCGCCCTGTTCTACGACCATGTCCACGATGCCCTTGACGGTGTCGTTGACCTGGTCCACCTTGGATTCACGGTTCTTCGACCAGAAATCTTCGCTGACCTGTTTCCACATGGGAATCTTTTACGCAAAGGACATTCTTATAGCATTTGGTAGTGCTCTCTATTGTTCTATATCATGTATATATGGAGAAGGGCGAATGGGTTCCCCGCCCGTTTCTGTATGTATGGGTGTCCGAAATAATGAATTCCGCACCCAAGTGGGTCAGAGGGTCGCATTATTATCGCCGTTAAGTTGCGATATCCCCTTATACCCCTTCGACACCTATCAAGGACGGTCCATGAAAGTCATAATAGTCGGAGCGGGCGACGTCGGTTACGTTGCCGCCGAGACAATCTGCACGGTCCACGATGTGCTCATCATCGAGAAGGATGGTGATGTCGCCGAGATCGTGAAGTCCCGTCTCAACGTCTCCGTCCTCCACGAGGATGGGACCAATCCGGTCATCCTGTCGCATGCCATCGAAATGCATCATGCCGAGATCATCATCTCCACGTTGCACAGGGACGATTCCAATCTCTTCATATGCATGATGGCGAAGCGGTTCAATCCCGAGATACGCACCATCGCATCCATCACCAATCCGGATTACATGATCGCCACCACCGACCAGGGATTCGTCGGGGTCGATGTCATCGTTTCGCCGGAGATCATCACCGCCGAGAAGATGTACTATCTGGCTGTGGTCGAGAACCTCGTAGCTTCCGAGTATATGGGATCCGATCTCGAACTTTGCCTCGCCATATTCTCCGTCGAATCCTACAACAGGATCAGCGGACAGATCGTCATGAACATAGACACCCAGGGCCAGTTCACCATTTTCGGGATCTACAGGGATGGCGGTCTCCTCCTCTCCGTGGACACCATGGAGATACATCCCGGCGATAGGATATGCGTCGTCGGAAGCAGGGACGGTATCTACCGTTTCAACGAGATCGTCGGGGTCGACGACATGTCCAGGGAGTTCGTCATCCTGGGCGGATCGATCGTCGGGAGGAACCTTGCGAGGCTCCTGTCCCAGGACCCCAAGAAGAGGTACGTCAAGATCATCGACAGGAATCCGGAGCAGTGCAGGGAGCTCTCCAAGTCCCTGACCGGTGTCGTGGTCATCAACTCGGATTTCACCGAGCCGGATGTGCAGATGATGGAGAATGTCTTCAAGGCGGATTGCACCATCTCCACCTCCCGTCTCGACGACACCAACCTTCTGATGTGCATGTCGGCACAGAAGTTCAATGCCCGCAAGGTCATCTCCAGGTACTTCAAGAAGGAGTACGAGGATATCTTCAAGTTCACGGGATTGGAGTGCATCATCGGTTACGACAAGATCGTCTCCAACGAGATCACGAAATGCACCATCTCCAACGACATGGTCATCCTGAGGATGAGGTCCCACAACGAGGTCTTCTTCAACCATACCGTGGACGGCGATTCGAAGCTCCTCAACAGGTACTACGGCGACCTCCACATCCCGGACGGTATCAGGATAGTCGCCCTGATCAGGGAGGATGGGAACGAGTCCCTCACGATCTATCCACGCATGGACACCAGGATCTGCGAGGGTGACAGGGTCATCGTCTTCACCAACCTGACGAAGGAGTCCGATCTGGCCAGGGTGTTCGGCAAGAACGTGGCCGTGGAGCTGTGATAGGCTTGGCCGGCAGCAGTTGGATGGACAGATTCTCCAGATGGGAGAGCACCACGGTGAAGATCCTCGGTGCGGTCGAGATCCTGTTCGCCTTCATCCTGCTGTTCCCGCTGTTCGTGTCGCTGTACTACGGCGAGGATCCAACTCCGTTCTGGACAATCATCCCATTCCTGTTCCTGATAGGTTCCCTTCAGTTCCTGCTCTTCAGGGAGTCCAAGAACTTCCGTGCTGTGAACGGACTACTTATGGTCGCCCTGGTGTGGCTCCTGGTGTTCATCCTGGGGATGTATCCGTATGTCGTAGCAGGCATGAATCCCCTGGATGCCCTTTTCGAATCAGTGAGCGGTCTCACGACCACCGGTGCCACCATCATGGCAGACATCGAGTCCTGGCCCAACGGGATCCTGGTATGGAGGTCCATGAGCCAGTGGGTCGGAGGTATAGCCGTCCTTATCATCTTCATGTACATCCTGCCGATGTTCGGCGTGGGACGCAGCATCTTCGCCAATGAGCTGGCCGGTTCAGGTTCGTCCGACTACTCTGTGAGGATGAAGAACGCCGCGAAATCCTTCATCATCGTCTATTCCATCCTCACCGCCATCGACTACATCCTCCTTCTCCTGTGCGGACTATCCTTTATTGATGCCACCTGTCTCGCGTTCACCACCATCTCCACCGGCGGTCTGATGTGCAGGAACGACAGCCTGGTAGGGTTCTCCGACCTTGTGCAGATGATCACCATCGTCTTCATGTTCCTGGGCGGAGTCAACTTCTATCTGCACTACAGGTCGTTCTACAGGCGTGCCAAGAAGGTCTATCGCAGCAATTCCGAGTTCAAATACCTCACATTGTGGTTCGTGGGCATCTCCGTGATCGTTTTCCTGATGATCCTGGCCAAGGTGTCGAACCTCAGTCTCCTGGAACCATACGACTACTTCGCTCTCTTCAAGGACGTCCTGTTCACAACCGTCTCCCTTGGTACCACCACCGGATTCTACGTCACAGACTACTGCACCTTCCCGGACCAGTGCATCATCCTGCTGATGATAGTCGCGTTCATCGGTGCATCGTCCGGTTCCACCAGCGGAGGAGTGAAGTTCGGAAGGCTGAGGATAATCTACGAGTTCATCAAGAACTCCCTGGCCAAGACGCTCCACCCCAATGCGGTCACAGCGGTCAAGGTCGACGGGGAGAACGTGGACGATTCCTCCGTGTTCGCCGCCCTGGCCATATTCATGATGTACGTTGTGACGCTCGTCGTGGGTGCGGTGCTGATCTCCATGTTCGGCATCCACTTCGTCGATGCGTTCGGTCTGTCCATCGCATCCGTCGCCAACGGAGGTCTGGGATTCCAGAACTACGGCCCCACCGCCAGCTTCGCCGATCTGATGCCGCCGATCAAGATGATAATGATCGCCCTCATGTGGGTCGGTCGTCTGGAGATCATGATCGCCCTGGTGTACTTCACACCGTCCTTCTGGCGTGAGATGATGCTCAACCACAGGGCGAAGAAAAGGGAGAAGGAGTTTAGGGACTGAACGGTCAGTTGCCGTCGTCGCAGTATCCGATGATGTTCAGGGCCGCCTTGTTCCCGGGTGAGGTCTCGTTGATGGCTCCGGCGACGATGCGGGCCTTGTCGTACTCGCCCTTCTGAGCCAGACATATTCCGAGGGTCTCCATCGCACCGATGTGCTTGTTGTCCATCTGGACCGCCCTGGTGGCATATCCTCCTGCGGCTTTCACGTTTCCTAGGACCCTCATGACATACGCGGCGATCGCATTGGCATCGGCGGTCTTGTCCTTGAGGACCATACGGGCGTACTTCATCGCGTCCTTTTCGCGTCCTCCCAAGATGAGGGTGGAGACATAGCATCTCATGACCTCGTACTCCTTGGGGAATCCGGCGAGAAGTTCCGTTGCGGTGTTGATTGCCATGGCATGCTCCCCCAGGGCGCTCTGGATCTCTGCGAGCATTATCTTGTCGCCGACGGTGGGGTTGACGATCTTCCCCGTGAGATCCAGGGCCATCTCATACTCCTCCAGGTCGGTGAGGCAGAGTGCGGACATCCTGATGATGGAGTCGTTCTGCTCCATGGTCTTGAGGATATCATATGCCTGCATGGGGTAGTCCAGTCCCCTGAGGGCACCCGCGATCTCGATCCTTCCCTGTGTGTCGTCACCCAGGTTCTCCATGATCTTCTTCAGGAGCTCGGTCATCGTGGCGCTGTCGTTGACCACCTTGCGCAGTGACATGCACTTGATGAGTGTGAACGAATCGTTGGTGGCATCCGCGATCGCCATGACCTTGGGTCCCACTTCCGATGTGTGGCCGGCAGCCATGTCCGACCTGATTGCATTGAATGCCGCTTCTATGTCCATGGCACCGAAATGTCCGACCACTCTATAAACCGTAACGGTCCGGGCGCATCCGCTTTATAGAATCAGACCCATCTCCAGTATGTCCATGATGATCAATTCCCTCTACATAAACAGGCTTTTCAACGAGTTCGACTACGAGATCGGCATCAACAGGGATCTCACGTTCCTCCATTCCCCCAACGGTTACGGCAAGAGCACACTGATGCACATGTTGTACAGTGCCCTTAAGGGCGATGTGGCGTTCCTGAAGGAGATCCCTTTTAGGAGGATGGACGTCGGTTTCGATGATGAGACCTCGCTCATCGTGGAGAACTTCGAGGGCGACTTGCTCATCCAGATGCAGAAGACGGAGTTGGAGAGTCCCATAACCCCCGAGGAGATGGCCGAGATCAGGAGCGTCACCTACATCCCCCCTGAGAGGCTCGTCCTGAAGAGGAGGGACGGGCACCTCGCCTCGGCTCTGGAGACCTATGCCCAGGAACTCTATGAGAGCATCAGATATGCCAAGGAGCATACCGAACTCGTTCCGTATCAGGGTGAACGCAGGGAGATGACCGATGGGGAGCTAGAGTTCTGGGCCAAGGACCTGAAGGCCAAGTTGGATTTCATCAAGGATGCCGGTTTCGAACCGGAGATCCCCGCGGGTTACAGGTTCCCACCATCCAGATACGAGCTCATCGATCACAGGAAGGACTACGAGGACCTCACCTATTCCATCTCGGAGTATGTGGACAGGAACTACAACCTGGCCGAGTCCATCATCATCTTCAAGGATATAGTCAATGAGATCCTGATCAACAAGACCGTCTCGGTCCTGGATTCGGGGAAGATCATAGTGACCATGAACAATGGGACGGCACTGCAGCTGAACAAGCTGTCCTCTGGGGAGAGGCAGATCCTCATAATGTTCTACATCCTCCTCTTCCACACGGAGCCCGGTTCCCTCGTCATCCTGGATGAGCCGGAGATATCGCTGCATGTGACATGGCAGCAGAAGTTGGGCGACGTCTTCATGGACATCTGCAGGGTCAGGAACCTTCAGATGATCGTGGCGACGCATTCGCCCCAGGTCATCCACGACAAGTGGGACCTGGCAAGGGAGTTGAAGCCTTCAGATGCGTGAATATCTCACCGCGGACGACATCTGCAACCAGGTGTCGATGACACGTTCCGTCTTCGACGGGGTCGTCATGCTGGTTGAAGGGGTGACGGACCAGAGGCTCTTCGAGAAGTTCATCGACAAGGGTTCGGTCATGATCATCCCCGGGCATTCCAGGGATAATGTCCGCGGTGCGGTGCGCACATTGTCGGACCGTAGGAAAGATGGGAAGGCGATAGGGGTAATCGATCCGGACCTGGACCGTCTCGACGGTAAGAAAGTGTCTCCGCCCCTCTTTTACACCGATTTCAGGGATATGGAGATGATGGTCATCCGCAGCAACGCCCTGGAGGATGTCCTGGACGAGTACTGTGACCGGGAGCTTCTGGATGCGTTCAGCGAGAGGGTCGGTCCCGTCAGGGATGCCCTGGTATCCGCCAGCTATCCCATCGGTCTCTTGATGTGGGTCTCCCAGAGGGAGAGGCTCAATCTCAGTTTCAAGGATCTGGACTTCACCAGGTTCGTCAATCCCCGCACCCTCTCCCTGGATGCGCATGCTATGGTCAACGATGTCATCAACAACTCGTTCAACTGCCGTATCGGACGCAGGGACCTTCTGGCCAAGCTCGATCATGAGGCTTCCGAGCTAGATGACATCTGGATGGCCGCCAGGGGACATGACACCGTTGCCATCCTCCTGATCGGTCTCAAGAAGAACTTCGGATCCTTCAACAGCAGATCATTGACCACGGGTGAACTCGGAGGTGCCCTCAGGCTCGCCTTCTCGGACAATGATTTCGAAGGCACGGATCTGTACACAGCAACCGAGAAGTGGGCCGTATCCAGGGGAGTGTCCCTCTGGAATCTGGTCACTCAACATCGAAGTTCTCGGTCCTGACCCCGTTGGCCGTCT
>CALYUZ010000022.1 GCA_945492685.1 uncultured Methanomassiliicoccaceae archaeon
ATGTCCTCGACATGCTCGCTGAGGACACATCCATCCCCAGAAACATCAGGAAAGGCGCTACGGATGCAAAGACCAGGCTCCTGGACACCAAAGAGGCCATGGATGTCCGCGCAACCAGCGCGATCGTCATCCTGGACGACCTCGCAAACGATCCCAACATACCTCTGCACGGCAGGACGCTCATCTGGAACGTCATCAGCCAGCTCGAGGTAATGAGTCAGCAGAACTGACCTCAACCTCTATCAAAAAACCCCCTTCCTCCATCTTTTCCGGGAGGAAGGGGAGAGGGTTTCTTTAAAATCGGAATCAGCAGCGCTGTTCCTTGATTATGTCCAGGAAGTTCTGGAAGATCTCCGCTCCGTGCTCCGTGTTCTCGACCTCGGGGTGGAACTGCACACCATAGATCGGACGGTCCTTGCACCTCACAGCCTCATGGGGACATGAGTCGGAGTATGCGGTGACCTCGAACCCCTCGGGGATGGTCTTGACCTCGTCGTTGTGAGATGCCCACACGCCGAACGTGTCGGGGAGTCCCTTGAACAGGTCGTCGTGTGATTTCACCTTCAGCTCCACACCACCGAACTCGGGCATGGTACCGGGTCCGAGTGTTCCGCCGAAATGCTCGCAGAGGAACTGCATCCCCGCACATATTCCGAATATGGGATATTCCGCCTTGTCCAGATACTCCCCGTTGTTCCCCATGCGTGCGGCATCGCATGCCACATTGGGTGCACCTCCGGAGAGGATCAGACCATCGATGTCCTTGATCTCGTCGAACGGGGTCGTGTTGGGGACGATCTTCGTATCGACCTTCAGGTACCTGAGAACGCGCCACTCGCGGTGGGTCCACTGACCTCCGTTGTCAACGACGTATACTTTCATCGTCCGGGAGTAGAATGCTTGAAAATATGAACCTGCCGTATGAGCAGGCTCAAAGGAGCCCCATCACGAGCAGGATGACCACCATCACCGGGACCACATAGGTCATGTATGTGCGGAGACGGGCGGGGAACGCCAACCCATCTCCCGAATCGACCTCCGACATGAAGTTATCCCAACCCCACCCGCGTCTGCTCACGCAGAAGAGCAGCATGACCACCGCCCCCACGGGCAGCAGGATCTGACTGAAGATCAGGTCCGAAAGGTCGAGGATGGTGGATCCGGCACCCAACGGCTCGATCCCCGAAAGGATGCTGAACCCGAGAGCGCTGGGAAGACAGAGGAGGATCATGACCGGGATGTTGAAGGCACAGGACCTGCGCCTGTCCCACCCGGTGACCTCCATCGTGTTCGACACTATGCACTCGTACACAGCGAATATCGTGGACAGTGCCGCGAAGGACATGAACAGGAAGAACAGGAACCCGAGGATGTTCCCTCCCGGGAGGTTGTTGAATATGTTCGGAAGGGTCTCGAAGATCAGACTGGGGCCCACTCCGACGGGGACTCCGAAGGAGAAACATGCGGGGAAGATTATCAGCCCGGCCATGAAGGCCACCGCCAGATCCAACGATGCTATGCGGATGGACTCCCCGAAGAGACGGTGGTCCTTCCCGATGTAGCTGCCGAACACGGCCATGGAACCGATACCGATGCTCAGGGTGAAGAACGCCTGGCTGAGCGCGGCGACGACCACGTTCAGGATCCCCTGCTCCATCATCCTGTCGATATCCGGGACGAGATAGAACCTCAGACCCTCGGCCGCACCGGGCATCGTGAACGAGTACGCCACGAGGAAGACCATTATCGCCAGCAGGGCCAGCATCATCCACTTGGTGACCCTCTCCAGACCGCCCTTCAATCCCAGGGAGCAAACGGCGAAACCGAGGACCACCACCAGGACCATGAAACCGACGGTCACCATGGGATCCCCCGACATGGATGCGAAGAAATCCGATACACCTGCGGCATCCAGACCGGAGAAATCACCCGTCGCCGACGATACCGCATATCTGAGGATCCATCCCGTTATCACCGTGTAGAAGCTCATCAGCAGGTACACACCCGCCAAGGAGAGGTATCCGTGGAGATGCCACCTGGTACCCTCGGGCTCCAGGACACGGCACATGTTCACGGGACTGCGCTGACTCGCCCTCCCGAGGGAGAGCTCCACGGAAAGCAGCGGAACCCCCAGGATGACCAGGAAGACCAGGTAGATCAGGACGAAGGCCCCACCTCCATACTGTCCGACCATGTACGGGAACTTCCAGATGTTCCCCAGACCTATGGCGCATCCCGCGGCGATCAGGATGAATCCCAGTCTGCTGCCCAGTCTCTCCCTCTCCATGGTATCGGTCCCGATTGTTATCACAGAAGGATGCCCCCGAGGGGGCTGCGGGTCTCCCCGCGGTTAAGATAAGAGGTCGCACGGCGGCGACTTTGACTTTCACTCCCACTCGATGGTCGCCGGGGGCTTGTTGGTGATGTCGAACACGACACGGTTCACCGAATCCTTCATGGAATTGGTGATACGCGTGGACATCCTGTCCAGGACCTCGAGGGGTATCTTGGCATAGGTCGCGGTCATACCGTCGACGGATGCGACCGCACGGATGGCGATGGTCCTTCCGTAGGCCCTCCTGTCACCCTGCACTCCGACGGATTTTGACGGAAGGAGCACGGCGAAGTACTGCCAGGGCATCTCCATCTCTCCGGCACCGGCGGCCTTCCTGATCTCATCCTCGACGATAAAGCAGGCCTCACGGACGATTGCGATGTTCTCGGGAGTGACCTCTCCGAGGCACCTGACCGCGAGTGCGGGTCCGGGGAAGGGCTGTCTCTCGGATGCCTTGACGCCCAGGTTCCTTGCGACATCGCGGACCTCGTCCTTGTACAGGTCCCTGAGGGGCTCGACGAGTGTCATTCCCATATCCTTGGGGAGTCCTCCCACGTTGTGGTGGGATTTGATGGTGTCACGGACACCGTCTCCGCTCTCGATCCAGTCGGGGGCGATGGTTCCCTGGACGAGGAACTCGGCTCCGAAATCCTTGGCGGTCCTCTCGAAGACACGGATGAACTTCTCCCCGATGATCTTCCTCTTCTGCTCGGGATCGGTGACGCCTTTGAGGGCCTCGAAGAACTCGGCTCCCGCGTCGGCGATCTTGTAGTTGATGCCCATGTCCCTGAGCATCCCCTCGACCTCCTCGGTCTCCCCTTTCCTCATGAGGCCGTTGTCGACATAGACTGCCAGGAGCCTGTCGCCGATGGCCTTGCTCGTGAGCGTGGCGGCGACCATGCTGTCGACGCCTCCGGAACAGGCGATGATAGCCTTACCGGTGATCTTGGACCTGATGTCCTCGATCGTCTCGTTGATAAAATCCTCAACACCCAACATCCGAAATCACCTTCTCGGAGTCTGCAACTACCTTCTCGGCCTGCTCCCTCCTGTACTGGATGAGCTTGTCCCTAAGGTCCGCATCGTTCAGGGCAATGATCTCCAAGGCGAGCACGGCTGCATTCTCGCCACGGTCCATTCCCACCGCCGCCACGGGGATCCCCGGAGGCATCTGCACGATGGAGAACAGGGCATCGATGTTGATGGAACCACTGACCGGAACGCCGATGACGGGTTTGACGGTGTACGATGCCACAACACCGGGAAGCGCTGCGGAGAGGCCTGCGATGGAGATGAAGACATCCGCATCGCTTCCGGTCACGAGATCCTCGACCCTGCGGGGAGTCCTGTGGGCGGAAGCCACGGCGATGTCGAACTGGACACCGAATTTCCTCAATATCGCGATGGCCTTATCTGCGACGGGCATGTCGCTCTTGCTTCCCATAATAATGGAGACCTTTGACATTACCGCCAAACACTGAATCTTTAGAGATAAAGCTTACGTGAAGAACCATACTGGCTCGGAGACGGGTGACAGAAGGATAATGGGGTTTTGTAAGATGTTTATCGGATCCCCGGATCAGCATTTGAGAACGACGACCAGGAAGATTCCGACTGCGACGAGTGCACCGATCAGGACACCGATGAGGTTGATGATCGCGTTGTACACAACATCCCACGCAGCTACCTCGTAGAAGGGGGAGATGTCGCTGAATCCGACAAGGTATGCCCAAACGACACCGACGATGAGTCCGACGATGGCCATGGCAACACCGCAGGCCCTGCTCTTTCCGGAGCCGAATCCCGCAGCGAAGGCACCCGCTACAAGCATGATGAGAGCGAATGCGAAGACCACCAGGGTCAGAAAGGACATAGAAATGATTTCCATTTTTTGCCTCCATTTTTCCCGCGAAAGCGGGTCGCTGACCGTGAGAAGCTTTTACCCGTTATTAAGCTATTGCCAGAAATTCAAAGTGTCCACGGAAGGCATCAACCCACGGAGGTTTACGGGAGAACCATATCCAACCGCGTATACGCGGGATAGTGTCTGGTACACATGGATGGCTGATATATCCAATCAATCCATCGACAACAACAATCTTTATATCGATTGAGAACGAAAAAACGATTCTGGTTAATAAAGAATCACCAAATCATTAAATATAAGATTATTATTCCCCCTTAATAGATAGGGTATAAACTCTATCTGAAAGGACTGAGGTCGGATGGATTTTTTGGGCAAGGTTGAGGAGATAACATGCGATGGCAGGCTCATCGCCAGATGCGACTCCGTACCCGAGCTCGGGGATCACGTCTTCGACCGCAGGCAGAACAGGATCGGCACCGTCGGAAAGGTCTTCGGACCCGTCGACAGCCCATATGTGTCCGTGAACGTTCCGAAATCAGGTGAAATGCCCGTTCCCAAGGGCACGGAATTATTCTACAACAAGGGGAGGAATCAGAATGGCAAAGGTAAGGGAAGGAACAGAAGAAATTGAAGTATGTCCTGAGTGCGGAAGCCATCACTTAGTCCGCGACTACGAGCGCGGGGAACTTCTTTGCGAGGACTGCGGTCTGGTCCTCGACGATCAGTTCATCGACCAGGGACCCGAATGGAGGGCCTTTGATGTCGAACAGGGTGAGAAACGTGCACGTACCGGAGCCCCGATGACCTACACCATCCACGACAAGGGACTTTCGACCGAGATCTCGTGGAAGAACAAGGACAGTTACGGTAAGAGCATCCCCACAAGGAACAGGGCACAGCTGTACAGGCTCAGGAAGTGGCAGAGAAGGATCCGTGTCTCCAATGCAACGGAGAGGAACCTGGCGTTCGCACTGTCCGAGCTGGACAGGATGGCATCCGCAATGGGACTCCCCAGGAACGTCAGGGAGACCGCTGCCATGATCTACAGGAAGGCGGTCAACAAGAACCTGATCAGGGGAAGGTCCATCGAGGGCGTCGTAGCGGCATCTCTCTATGCGGCATGCAGGCAGTGCGGTGTCCCCAGGACACTGGACGAGGTCGCCGGTTCCAGCCGTGTCGGAAGGAAGGAGATCGGAAGGACCTACAGGTTCATGACCCGCGAGCTCAAGCTGAAGCTCATGCCCACCAAGCCCCAGGACTACGTCCAGAGGTTCTGCTCCGAGCTCAAGCTGAGCGGAGAGGTCCAGAGCAAGGCAGCCGAGATCCTGAAGGACGCATCCGAGAAGGAGCTCACCTCCGGAAGGGGACCCACGGGAGTCGCCGCGGCGGCGATCTACATCTCCTCCATCCTGTGCAACGAGCGCAGGACACAGAGGGAGGTGGCCGATGTGGCGGGAGTCACCGAGGTCACCATCAGGAACAGGTACAAGGAACTCACCGAGAAGCTCGGTATCGAGATCCAGCTCTGAAACAGGAGGGTGCCGGGAGGCACCTTCCCTATTCTCATCATACTTTTCCGACCATCCGATATTCTTATCTTGACATCGACCAATCACGTCGCATGGACCAGCAGCCCCAGCAGAAATCCAGTAAGCACATCTGTCTCACAGTCAGAGGGCCCATGGGCATCTCCGACGATCCCATTTTCGACATAGTATCCGCACTGGCGGACAAGGATGTGCTCACCATGGTCCGCGGACTCTCGAAGGAGGAGATCCGCTCCCCGTTCACGGATGGGGTCTTCGGAATGGACGAGGCAAGGACCAATGCCGCCATCAGGAGGATGAAGGGTGCAGGACTGATATCATCCCGCAGGGACGGCCCCGATCATGTGTACTTCCTGAACAAAGGACGCTACAAGGAACTGGAGCACTTCCTGAGCGGGCTGTTCACTGAGTGAACCTCACCTATCCAGTGCGGCCTTGAGTTCCTCGAGGTAATCCATCGGCGGGAACTCCAGAACACGGCAATCCTCGAAGAAGCTTGGTCCGAACAACGGATAGTGGTAGACACCGTTCTCATCTATCGAAAGATTGGAATCCGACACCTTCATCGCGACATCTATGACTTTATCCTCAGAAAGGGCCTTGTTCAGAGATTTAGCGGATTTCTTCCTCCCGGACTTTATCTCCACCACCGCGAGACGACCGTTGTAGTTGAAGACACAATCCAGTTCCATCCTGCGCGAGACACTGCTATAATAGTGGACCGTATACCCTTTCCTGATCAGAGCTTCCAGAATGGCATTCTCGATCACCGCACCGTTGTTGATTGTGAAATCTCCATCTATGATCCCACTTGCAACGGCAGGTCCGAGCATATGGACGAGCAACCCTGTGTCCTTGAGATATATCTTGAATACGTTCCCATCTGATTTGATCACAAATGGTTATGATATCTCCTCAACATTGTAGCATAAGTCGATTATTCCCGCACTATCGAGCCACTTTATTGCTGGACCATACTCTCTTTGACCATATTTTGATTTTATTGAAACCTCTGAATACAGAAAAGAGGCATTTCTCTCGCGACTCAACTGACGCGGTATCGAATCTAAACACTGAGCTATCCTAATCTTGTCAGTCTGATCCTGCAGATACCTATCAATATCTTTGGACAGCAGTTTCAGGATGTATTCCTGCTCATCATACGAATCTGCATACATATGAGTCTTGACATATGCGGAAACAGAAGCGGGCATACCTCCGATGGCAAGAAATCTTCTGAACAGATTGTTGAGTTGCTTCAGGATGAAGGAGTCGAACGGCTCCATAGCTGAGACATGATCACGTATGTTGTCTGTCTGGGCATGTGAGAATCCCATGGCCCAGAGGAATTCCTCAAAATCCATCGGCCCCATGTATTTCAGATTCACAGAACCAATCGGGATGAATCCGATATCGCCTACAATTTCGGACAACACAGAACCCGAACAGGCGATATCACACCTCCCATCCTCCACAAGAGGCTTAAGAGCCGAAAAGGCATTCTTACAAGCCTGTATCTCATCCAAAAACAGAAGAGACCTCTCTATGGGCTTTTCACGGAACGCAAAACTGATTCTTTCGAATATCGAATCGGCCGATAGGTCCTCCTCGAATATCGATTTGTATTCAGGATTGGTCTCAAAATTGATCTCAATCACATGATCATAATATTCTTCACCGAATCTCCGGATGGCATAGGAATTTCCTACTTGACGAGGGCCGCGAAGCAACAAAGCCTTGCGATTATCCGAATCGTGCCAATCACACAATACCTTGTCGATCTTCCTTTCCATAATTACACATAACTGTATGGAATATAAATATATCCGCAAAAACACATCATTATTGCGGATGTCATCCGCAAAAAAGCAGTGAAATTGCGGATGTCATCCGCAAAAATGCAACCTAATTGCGGACGGACACTCAGGGTCTGAACCATTCGAACTCGAGATAGTCGATCCTTCCGCGGGATATCCTGGCGAAGAGGATCTCCTTCTTCACCCCGCCCGAGAGCCTGACGGTCCTGGAGATCTCGGGCCACATCTTCAATCCGTCATCGGTGACGGCATGGACGAGATACCTCGCATGACAGTCGTCGGGAGACTGCTCGTACACGCGGAAATGGGTACCGTACTTGAAACCGGTCTTCACGACCAATCCCCTCTCGCGGAGGTCGGAGTATGCGAAGAGACGGATGTCAAACTCGTCCTGGAGGGAGGATGCGAAATCCCTCAGATCGTCGAAGGTCAGCTCGTTGGAATCCTGGTCAAGCACCCTGAGCTTCCCCTTACCGATGAGATAGCAGCTCTCTATCAGAGACAGTTGGAGAACGTCGCTCATCATCTTCCCGAAGAAGCCGTAATCCCTGAGGATCTCGGAATCCGCCGTGTCGAAAACGAAGACGCGGTCGCGGATGAGCCATCCCTGTGCCTTCCCCTTGGAACCGGACGGGAACACCTTCCCCAGGGGGTCCTTCATGGACATCCTGTAGTATGTCAGGTCGCCCTCCTCATCGACGACCCCGTAGAGCAGGTCCTTCTTCCTGTCCTTGGCATCCTTGACCTGCTGTATGGACTTGGAGATCTCTATGGCGTTCCTCTCGGAGACGGCCCTGACCATGAACGCCGGGCGGGAATTGCTCATCGTCTTGCCGCGGGGGAACACGGACAGGTCGAACTCCCCTGACTCGATCTTGACGACGAATCCCCTCTGCCTGATGTCCCTGTAGACCATGTACTTGATGTCGAATCCGTCGTACATGGATGCGGAGTACCTGAAGAGCTCCTCGAAGGACATCCTCTCACCTTGGTACTCGACCTCCAGCCTCTTGCACTCCACGAGGTAGGTGGCCTCCACCAGGTCCAGATCGATACCGCCTCCGCTGCGGGGGTAGCCGTAGTTCCCCTTGTTGTAGAGCTGGCTGCCCTCTTTCTGCTCCTTTATCGTCACGGTGTCGTCCACGAGATGTCCGGTCATCGTCCCGAGTAGA
>CALYUZ010000023.1 GCA_945492685.1 uncultured Methanomassiliicoccaceae archaeon
AGACCGAAAGGGTCGCACGCGCCGCCGGCATCTGCGACATCGACATGGAGAAGAAGTTCGTCGCCATCAAGATGCACTTCGGGGAACTGGGGAACCTTGCATTCCTCAGGCCCAACTATGCGAAGGTGGTCGGCGACCTGGTGAAGGAGAACGGTGGGATCCCGTTCCTGACGGACACGAACACCATGTACGTTGGGAAGAGGAAACACGCCGTGGAGCACCTGGACACCGCGAACCTCAACGGCTTCAGCCCCATGTCCACCGGATGCCAGATCATCATCGCAGATGGTCTCAAAGGAACGGATGATGTGGAGGTACCCATCGACGGGGAATACGTGAAGAATGCCATGATCGGACGTGCAATCGTGGATTCGGATGTGATCGTCACCCTCAGCCACTTCAAATGCCACGAGCTCACCGGTTTCGGCGGAGCATTGAAGAACCTCGCCATGGGCTGCGCCTCCCGCAGGGGAAAGGTCGACATGCACGCGGCCAACAAGCCCGTCATCGATGCCGAGGCATGCAGGGGATGCGGAATGTGCATCAGGAACTGCGCCCAGGACGCCATCAGGATCGAGGACAGGAAAGCGATCCTCAACCCGGAGAACTGCGTCGGATGCGGAAGATGCATCGGGGCATGCCCATTCGATGCGGTTATGGCGGACTGCGACCAGGACACCAGCGTGCTGAACTGCAAGATCGTGGAGTACGCCATGGCCGCCGTCAAGGACAAACCCAACTTCCACATAGCCGTCATAGCCGATGTATCCCCGTTCTGCGACTGCCGTGGGGAGAACGACACCCCTGTCATCCCCAACGTTGGGATACTGGCATCCACCGACCCGGTGGCATTGGACAAGGCCTGTGTCGACCTGGTCCTGAAACAGCCGATCCTCGGCAACTCCATGCTGGCCGCCAACGCACGCGGTACCGTGCCCAAGGACTATCTCGGATGCATCCACCCCATCACCAACTACATCAGCACCTTCGAGCACGCGAAGAAGCTGGGATTCGGAAACACACAATACGAACTGATCACAGTAAGATGATGGATGATGATCTACGGTATATTCGAGATAGGGATGATGCTCTGCTTCGCGGCCGCCTGGCCGTTCAACATCGCCAGGGCATGGAAGGCCAGGACCGCCGTCGGGACCAGTCCCTGGTTCATGCTGGTCATAGAATTGGGATACGTCTTGGGGATGATCAACAAGTTCGTGAACGACGATGTGAACTATGTGTTCGCGTTCTACGTCCTGGATTTCGTCCTGGTCCTAATAGGATTGGCCATATACACACGCAACAGGGCCATCGACAGGTCCCGCGGAAGGGCACCTGCGGAATAATCCAATATTCTCATCAGAATAAACAGGGCGGTGAAAACCGCTCTTCTTTTTATATCACATCATTTTCAAACCGGAACATGGAAAACACGGGCATAGGCAGAGATGTACTGAGAAGGCTCGACCGCTACAAATGGGCGATCTTCGTCACCATGGTCATCGGCTACTTCTTCGTGTACTTCCAACGCATATCCGTGAGCGTCGTCGGATCGGATATCGTCGAGGAGGTCGGAGGATCCATAGGGGTCCTGAGCACAGCTTACTTCTGGACATACACGATGATGCAGATCCCCAGCGGACTGCTGGCGGACAAGGTCGGCCCCAGGGCCGCCTGCGCCACATTCCTGCTGATCGCATCAATCGGTTCGTTCATCACATTCGTCGGGGACCAGTTCTGGATGATGGTCCTCGGAAAGATCATGATCGCCGCGGGAATGGCGGTCATCTACATCCCCCTGATGAAACTCATCTCCGTATGGTTCCCCAAACAGGACTTCGCGGTCCTGAACGGGATAGTCATCGCCGTGGGGAACGTCGGTGCCATCGCGGCGAGCGGCCCCCTGGACATGCTGGCGGACGCGATCGGATGGAGGGATGTGTTCATGGTTCTCGGACTGGTCACCCTTGCACTGGCCATCATCTGCGTCATCGTGGTCAGGGACCACCCGTCCCAGAGGGGACTCCCCTCGGTGGAGGAGGTCCAGTATGCCAAGGACGGAACGAGGATAGAGGAGTCATCGGCAGCAAAGATGCCCATGCTCAGAGGGCTGGCCGTGGTGGCCTCCGGAGGAAGGAGGTTCTGGTGCTGCGCACTGGCCTACTTCCTGGTCTACGGATCCATAATGACGTTCCAGGGAACATGGGCGATCAAGTATTTCGACAGCGTCTACGACTTCGCATTGGCGGCATCGTGGATGGTCACCATGATCGGCATCGGGAAGATCCTGAGCACGGTCACCATCGGAGCCCTCACCAGCAGGGGGATGCTGAGGTCCAAGAGGAAGACCATGATCGCCGGGACCGCATGTTTCGCGGCCATATGGGGAGTGGTGTTCCTGATGGCGGGGGAGATCGATTCGTACTGGTTCTGGTTCGCGATAAGCTTCCTCTTCGGGTTCTTCGGTGGTTTCATGACCCTGTCATTCACACAGGTCAAGGAATGGTACCCTATAGCCATCTCCGGTACCGCCGTGTCCGGGATGAACATCTTCCTGTTCCTAGGTGCGAGCGTGAGCACATCCATCTCCAGCTTCGTGATAGGCACGACGTACTCGTTGGAGAACTTCAGCACCCTCTGGGGGATCATGTTCGTGTTCTCGGTGGTCGCCATGGTGCTCATGGTCCTCTCCAAGGAGAAGGGGAAGGACGACCAACTGATCGGTCTCGACAGAATCGAGTGAACCTCAAACAACGATGACGGGGTGTGGGGGACCTTTTCCCACCCTCGTCGGATTATGCTTCTAGAAACTTAACGTTTGGTCAAGAACCGGAAACCCGGACTTATGAACGCCGTTTCATCTGACACACATCCAAAGGGGTCTGAGCGAACCTATAAGAACAGACACCAACCTAGGGCGCGCCCGATGGAAACCTTAGAGCAGTTGATTTCCAAAGCCGAGACAGGAGACGTGCGTTCCTGCTTCGAGCTCGGGCAGAGGTTCGCGGTCGGCAACGGAACCGACGCCGACGAATCCGAGGCATTCGGATGGTACTACATGGCGGCCAAGAAGGGATACGGTCCCGCACAGTTCGTCATCGGTACCTGCTACGCCAACGGCATCGTCGTCGAAGCGAACGAGGAGGAAGCGGCCATGTGGTACTTCCGCGCCTCGATCATGGGAGACCTTGACGCCTACCGCGCCCTGTTGGACTACTACGCAACGCACGATACACCGGAAGACGGTGCAGTCTTCGAATACTTCGGCAAGAGATCCGAGTCTGAGCCCGAGGCAATGTTCGTCCTCGGAAAGCTCCACGAGCTCGGCGTCGGAACCCCCTTCGACCCTCAGAAGGCCTATGAGTGCTACAACGCGGCCTATGAGATGGGAGACTGGAATGGGGCCTACGCCGTCGCCATGAGCAACCTCTACGGACTCGGTGTCCCCCGCGACCGCGCCAAGGGAGCCGCGATGCTCCAGGAGCTCGCAGGCTACGGATGCCCCGTCGCCGCCATGAGCCTCGCAAGGTGCTACGAGTTCGGATTCGGGGTCGAGCGCGACCACAAGAAGGCGTTCGACATCTACAGCGATCTCGCGGACAAAGGGGTCGTCGCAGGCATGTACAACCTGGGAAGGTGCTACATGGACGGTATCGGAACCGAGAAGGACGGCAACTACTCGTACTGCTGGTACGCTGTCGCCGCCTCCAGGGGGTCCCGCGACGGATTCTACGGACTTGCCAGATGTTACATGGGAGGTGTCGGCGTCGACAAGAACCGCGACGGCGGACTCGCCTTCCTCAACAAGGCCGCCGAGCTGGGCCAGACCGATGCGATGATCATGCTCGGACAGCTCTACGCCAAGGGCAAGCAGGTTCCCAAGAACAGCACGCTCTCGGCCACATGGTTCAGGAAGGCCGCAGACCTGGGCGATGGATATGCCCAGCTGGTCACCGGCGACAACCTGGCCAACGGCTCCGGGTTCAAGAAGGACTCCAAGGCCGCCCTGGACTACTACAGGAAGTCCGCCGCCCACGGGAACACCGTGGCATGCTACAACGTCGGAACCGCATACGCTCTCGGAAACGGCGTGAAGAAGAACGAGGAGGCCGCATTCGACTGGCTCAACCGCGCAGCCGAGGACAACTACATGAAGGCCCAGTTCTCCGTCGCCGAGGCATACGCCAAGGGAAGGGGAACCAAGAAGGACTCCGCCAAGGCGTTCGAGATGCACAAGGTCCTGGCCGAGAACGGATTCGGAAAATCCCAGTACCACGTTGCATATTCCTACTTCGAGGGCATCGGAACCGACAGGAACGACAAGCTCGCATTCGAGTGGTTCTCCAAGGGAGCCGAGAACGGCAACGTCCTGAGCCAGTACTACACCGGTTACTGCCTCGCCAACGGTATCGGAACAAAGGCCGACCAGCAGAAGGCACTCGTGTGGTACACCCGCGCAGCCGAGCAGGGACACGTCGTCTCCAGGGAGATCGTCGAGGGGGTCACCGGAAAGACCGTCGAGATCAAGCCCGAGGAGTCGCCCTTCGAGTCCTACCTCCGCGCAGCCCAGAACAACGACCCCGATGCCATGTTCATCGTCGGACGCTGCTACCTGGACGGAGTGGGCACCGCAAAGGACGAGGCAGAGGCCAAGAAGTGGTTCAACAAGGGTGCCGCAGCAGGCAACGCCGCTTCCAAGAGGGCCCTCGCCCAGCTCAGAAGACCCGCAAAACAGTGAGTTCAAAACGAGGGGGAGACCCCTCATACCTTTCCTTTTACCAGATCACCCGGATCCGACCGGATGAGATGGAAGAGCCCGGTCCGAGAACCTCCGGACCGATGGGCGTTTTCACATGACGAAGACCGTGACGAGTCCGACCACTACGAGGATGGCGAGACTGATGACGGGCATCGCGTTGACGAACTTGTCCTGTTTGGATACCTTTGCGTCCATGAGACCGAATCCTAATCACCATATAAATGGGTAATCCGAACGACTCTGGGCAGATGTTAAATCCTACCGTTGATACGTAGTTCCGAAGGAGAGCAGAGGTATGAGAACAAGGGTTCTTTTCGTATGCTACGGCAACATATGCCGCAGCCCCATAGCGGAGTTCGTCTTCAGGGACATGGTCGCCAAGGCGGGCCTTTCGGATTCCATAGAGACGGCATCATGCGCCACCAGCGCCGACCATCTGGGCGACAAGGTCGACCCCAGGTCCGCGAAGGTGATGGCCAAGCACGGGATTTCCTGTGAAGGGAAGAGGGCCAGGAGGATCACCCGCGCGGATTTCGGAACATACGATTACATCATAGGCATGGACCGTCGCAACCTGGAGTACATCAGGACGCTCGCACCGTCCCCGGACTGCTGCAGGATGGGCATGCTGATGGAGTACGCCGGGGGAGGGGAGGTCGCGGACCCCTGGTACACCGGCGATTTCGACAGGGCCTACAACGACATCGAGAGAGGATGCAAGGGACTCCTGCAATCCATCATCGCGGAGAGGGGATGCGGAAGATGATGGTCCGCACATTCATCTCCATCAGGATCCCGGAACCGTCGTGCCTCAAGGGGATACTCGAGGATGTGGGCAGGATCGGGAATGTGAGGCCCTCCCCCCTGTCACAGATACACATCACGCTGAAGTTCATCGGCGATGTGGATGAGAAGAAGGTCCCAAAGGTGGTCGAATCCGTGCGTTCCGCATGCAGAGACAGGAAAGCATTCGGAATCACCCTCTCCGGGACCGGCTGCTTCCCCAACAGGAACAGACCCTCGGTGGTCTGGATCGGGGCATCGCCGGCCGATGAACTCACCTCCCTTGCGGATTCCATCGGAAGGAAACTGTCATCCGCGGGGATACAGTTCGACGACAAACCCTTCAAGGCCCACATAACCATCGGAAGATGCAAGGGGCCTGCCGACCTGGACGGGTTCCTCGATTCGCATAAGGACGATGTTTTCACGGAGTTCACCTGCTCCGAGGTCCTGGTCATGAAGAGCGTCCTCTCCCCGGCCGGTGCCAAGCACTCGGTCATCGAGCGCATCCCGTTGTCAGAGTGACCGCACGGTCCCATCTTTATCAACAGACCCGTGGAATCTCACTTCATGGACCACAGGGCCAGAGAAATCAGCAGGGATAGGAGCGGAGGGATCGAAGGTCTTCCGCTGCAGCTGATGATCATGATCCTGGTCGCCACCATGGGGACCGCGATCATCATCGGCTGGATGGGCAGCATAGAGACGCCCCACGCAATCGGGGATGTGGACATCGATCCGGAGAAGGTGGATTCCGTCGGAGAAGAGTTCGGATTTACCGTCTACGTGGAGGACCAGGATGGGAACCCCCTCCAGGGTGCCACCGTGATGATAAACAACACAAGCGTCACCGACGGGTCCGGTAAGACCCCTCTGGAAACCACCGGCTCGGACGGCAAGGCGACGTTCTCGGGATTGACCATGGAACGCCACGGCACCGTCGAGTTCATCGACATCACCATATCGAAGCCCGGATACGGCGAAAGGGACGGGATCAAAGTGGTGGTGAGGTTCTGAGGAGGGACCGGAGGGGGGTGATGTCACTCCCCCTCAAACTCGCCATCTCGTTCTTGATCATCGGACTGATGATGCCGTCGGTAATCACCATGACGCAGAACACCCAGGAGGATGCACAGGAAATGGTGGTCCGTTCGGTCGCAGGACAGCTGTCTGATGCCATGACCGACTGCTACTACGACGGACTGGGGAGCGGAAGGACCGTGAACCTGACGGTCCCCTCCGGATACTCCCTCGAGGTCGGAGGCGATGGGACGCAGGCATACATCATCCGCATCGTTCATGATGGGGAGGTGGTGGACAGGATCTACCTCGATTCACCCGGCTTCCCCGTGATCGGTGATATCACCAGGATATCGGGAACGGTGAGGGTGGAGATATCAGCGGTCGTCTGCGACGGCATCCTCGGAGTGGAGGTCGTTACATGATCGAATTCACACTGTCCAGGGTGTGCATGTGCGTGTGCGGCGTCCTGATACTCGCAGCGGCGGTCGGATACCTCGAGGTATTGGAGGACCATAGGGAGGGCCGCGCAGACCAGGAACTGGCGGATGACATCGCATCCATGCTGGATTCCTTCCAGACATCGAAAATGGAGGAACTGTATCTGGAGGGCTCATCGATCCTCCCGTCGGGTGATTTTAGGGTGACCGTCACAGATGGGTTGGTGGAGCTGTCCCACGGTGATGGAAGATTCTACAGTAAGACGGTGTACGGATCGTCCTTCGAACTGGACCACGGATCGTCGGTGACCCTGGTCAGATCAGTCCCCGAAGGTCTCGGCGATGTTGCGGACCGTATCGGTGAAGATGTCCATCTCCTCCAGGCTGTTGTAGAGGTAGACAGAGGCCCTCGCGCTGCCGTCGATGCCGCGTGAGACATAGAACGGATGGGCACAGTGCATCCCCGAACGGATCATGATGCCCGCCATACTGTCCAGCATCATCGCGATGTCATGGGCTCCGAGACCGTCGATGTTGAACGAGAAGACGCTTCCCCTCCTGTCGGGGTCGGTGGGTCCGACAGGATGGAGGTTCCTTATGTCCTCGAGACCGGACATCAGCCTCCTCATGAGCTCGGTGTCCCACCTCTCGATCTCGTCCATGCCGATCTTCGAAAGATAATCGAGTGCGGCCTTTGTCCCTATGATGCCTGCGTAGTTGTGGAGACCGGCCTCGAACCTGTCGGGGATCGGGGCGAGGTTGACGCTGTCATATGTGGCGAGACCGACTGTACCGCCTCCAAGGGTCATCGGCCTGAGCTTCTCCAGGACCTCCCTCTTCCCGTACATGACGCCCATCCCGGTGGGACCGAGCATCTTGTGGATGGACATGCAGTAGATGTCCACGTCCGCCTTCTTGAGGTCCACAGCCATATGGGGTGCGGCCTGTGCGCCGTCCACCATCACCAGTGCACCGCGGTCATGGGCGATCTCGGCGATGGCACGGATGGGGATGGTGCAACCGGTGACGTTGTTGCAATGCTGCACGGACACCACCTTGACCTTGGAATCCATGCACTTCTGGAATGATTCCATGTCGAAGCTTCCGTCCGGCCTCGAACGGGACATCCTGCGCTCGACACCCATGTTGTCCCTGAGGTACAACCAGGGGACGTGGTTGGAGTTGTGCTCGGCATCGGTGGTCACGACGACATCCCCCTTCCCGAGACCGAGTCCGTACGCCGCCGTGTTGAGACCCTCGGTGCAGTTCTTGGTGAAGACGTAGCAATCGGGATCGTCGGTTCCGAAGAAGGATGCCAATGTCTCCCTGGTCTCATCCACGGCAATGGACACCTTGGTCGCCATCGAATGGACACTGCGACCTCCGCATGCGGGATAGTTCTCGTAGTAGTCGTCCATGGCCCCAATAACACAGTCGGGACGCAGGGACTGACAGGCGCTGTCCATGTAGATCCCCAGCTTCTTCCTGACCGTGGGGAAGTCCCGTCTGACCGATTCGATGTCCATAAGCCCCCTATCCCAATCGCTTGTTAATAAACCCGTCCATCGCAGCGTTCTTATACCCACTGGATGT
>CALYUZ010000024.1 GCA_945492685.1 uncultured Methanomassiliicoccaceae archaeon
CTCCACCCAGGAATTTGAATTTCATTTTCATAGATTTCAGCTCCTTTTCGTATTCTGCCTCCGAACGGAGGACTTTGTGAAAGGAGGCCCAAAACGCCTCCCTTGACTGTGAGATGATACAGGGCTCTCTTTACCCCATATTATAAAGGCGTCCCAACGTATTTTCGGATGGTATATTTAGGTTACTGTCGCTGGAGGTGACGGCGACGAAACAACGGTCCGTATCCCGCGGACACTGCTTTCGACCGACGGCTCAAACGTTTTAAAAGCGTCTTACGATTACTGGCACATGGGTACACTCGACAGCAGGCTGTTTTCCGGTGCTGGCATATTGTCCGCACTGTTGTTCATCGCAGCCGGGGCTCTCCACATCGCCGGAATCGGTTCCACGGCATCGTACGTGGCCGCAGCGGCGGGTGTGCTGGCTCTGGTGAGTTCAATCGAACCTGTCACCAACGGGAGGACGTTCGCACGCAAGGTGTCCGGGATCCTCGTCGCATTGGCGGGTTTCCTATCCCTGGTCTCCGTCGTGTCCGGTGATATCGTCGGGATAGTCGGATTGGTCGCAGCCGTGGCCATGGTGATGGACGCCCTGAACAGCTGGGTCGCCAAGGTCAAGGGTCTCATGATCGTCTCGTTCGTGTTCGCCATTGCCGAGATCGTCGTGTCGGTCATGTCCCTGATAGGGTCGGGAGGCCTGTACGGAGGTCTGACCTTCGTCCTGTTCGGTGTGTGGATCGCACTGTCCATCGTCCTCGTGATGGTCCTCACGGATTCCCTGCCCGTCCCCGTATCCAAGGAGAAGGCGGTCGAGGAACCGAAGAAGACCGAGGCGCCCAAGACCGAACCCAAGAAGGCCGAGGAGCCCAAACCGAAGAAGGTCGAGGCACCCAAGAAGATGGAACCCGCCAAACCCGTCAGGACCGTAGAGATGCCCAAGTCCTCCAAGCAGGAGCCCAAGAAGACGGAGGCACCGAAGGTCGAGCCCAAGCCCCAACCCAGGGCGGAGGAGCCCAAACCCGCGTCCGCACAGGCGCAGAACATCGATTTCATGAAGAAGCTCAAGGCATCGAAGGATGTCCACAGGGTCGCCGAACCGCAACCCAAGGCGGAATTCAAGCCCGTAGCCACGGCAATTCCCGAAACACCCGTGGTGCCGGAGGCAGTTGCAGACCAGGTCCCGGATGTCCCCGAGGTGTCCGAGACTGTATCCGTTGAGGAATCACCCGTATCCGAACCAGTTCAGGAGAAGGTTGTTGCAGAGGTTGTTCCGGAAGAGCCCCTCGAGACCATAGAGGAAGCGATCCCCGAACCTGAGCAGGAACCTGTCGAGGAGGAATCCCCGTCCGAACCCATCGTGGTTCCCGAGGAGGAGACCGTATCAGAACCTGTTCCGGAACCTGCCGAGATCATCCCTGTCCCCGAAGAGTCCGTGGAAGTGGAGCCGGTGATCGAAGGGGTCTCAGAAGAGGAATCCCCGGAACCTGGAATCGCCGACAAGCCCGAGGAGGATGTCATTGCAGAGGGGTCTGCGATGGAAGACGTAATCGTGGAGCCGGTCGAGCCCATCCCCGAGACATCATCCGTCTCCGAGGAAGGACCAATGGCATCGGAGTCCGAGTCGGTCGTGGAGCCTGTTGCCGATACCGAACCCGTCGATACGGAGCAGGTATCCGATGCACCCACAGAGGAACCTGTGATCGATGGACCCGTCGAAGAACCGTCCGTCCTCGAGGAAGGGCCGGTCGACGAACCCGTCCTGGTATCAGAGGAACCAGAGACATTATCCGCCCCCGAGGAGGAGCCCGTCATCTCCGAACCGGAGCCCATCCCCGAGGAACCTGTGATCGATGGACCCGTCGAGGAATCACCCGTATCGGGATCCGAACCTGTCGACGAACCCATCATCGATGAACCTGTCATGCAGGAGCCGGTCGACGAACCGATTCCCGAGGCCGTTGAGGAGGGATCACCCGTATCCGAGCCCGTCATCGAACAGTCAGAGGCGGAATCTGCTCCCGAGGAGCCGGTGATCGAAGACACGGTTGAGGAACTCATCCAGCAGGATACCTCTGTTGAATCCGCATCACCCGTATCCGAGCCCGTCATCGAGGGGGGATCGGACCTCGATGTTCCCGCAGAGGTCGAAGAGGAGCTCGGCGAGGACATGTTCACCGACTATTCCCCGGAGGCCGTCGTTAGGAGGGCCGCATGGAACAAGGGCCTGAGATGCCGTAGGGGATACGGGGAGCACAACATCCCAGTCGCATTCGTGAAGGGCAAGGTCGCCGTCTACGTGGAGGGTGCCGATGCGGACACATCCATCGATGACATCCTCAGGGAGGAGGGTTGGACCGTTCTCAGGTACGATGCATCCACCATAACGGACGGGAAGGCACAGGGTGAGGAGATCAACCAGGCTGTCAAGGCCAACAATCGCGCCGCGAAGGCCGCATCCAAGAAGAAAAAGAAGCCGGCCGCCAAGAAGTGAGGCCGTACAGGCGGGGGTCATCCCCGCCTCCACACCCTATCCGCGACATGCGGCTTTCCGTTTATGACGCGCGCAATATGATGTTCTCCGCGCGCCGACATACAAAATAAATACGGACAGGCAATCACGAACCACAGAGGCTGATAACGTGTTTTGCTCATGCGGCTCAATGATGTTCCCCAAGGACGGGAAGTATGTTTGCAACGCCTGCGGCGCCACCAAGGAGATCGGTGGCAAGGCCGAGGTAATCACGACTGATTCGAAGGACAGGGAGATGAAGGTCATCACCGAGAATGCGGCGACCCTTCCCAAGACGCGTATCCCCTGCCCCGAATGCGGACACACGGAGGCGTTCTTCGTCATCAGGCAGACCCGCGCCGCGGATGAGCCTGAGACCAGGATCTACCGTTGCTGCAAGTGCAACCACTCGTGGAGAGAGTACTGAACCAACGGGTGATCTCGCATGTTCAGTGCAGAACTGAAGTCAGACACCCTGAAGGGTCTGGTCAACATCATCTCCACCCTAATCGATGAGGTGAAGTTCACCATCACACCCGCGGGAATGACCCTGAAGGCGGTGGATGCCGCCCACGTCGCCATGATCGAGATGGAGGTCAGGGAGAAGGCGTTCGAGTCGTATTCCGCGGAGGATTCAGAAATCGGACTGGACCTGGACAAGGTCAAGGGAGTCCTCAAGCTCGCCTCCTCCGGAGACATCATCAAGATGGAGCAGGACGAGTCCCACGGAAGGCTCATCTTCAAGGTGGGCAACATCACCAGGCGCATGAACCTGGTGGACACCTCCAGCATGAGCGACCCCAAGGTCCCCCAGCTTTCCCTCACAGCACACATCTCCGTTCCCGTGGAGGAGCTCCAGAAGGGTATCCGCGCGGCGGAGTCGATCTCAGACCACATCACCCTCAGGGCCGGGCCCGACTACTTCGAGCTCTCCTGCGAAGGTGACACCGATTCGGTCAGCCTCAGACTGGACAAGGAGTCGTCCCTGTCCATCGATACGGATTCGGAGGTCTGCAGCATGTTCCCCCTGGACTACTTCTCAAACATCGTGAAGGCAGTCCCCACCGGAACCCAGATCAACATCGAGCTTGACAACGACTACCCCGTGAAGCTGGTGTTCGACCTTGCCGACGGAAACGTCAAGGTGAACTATCTGCTCGCACCCAGGATCGAGAGCGAGTGAGACCCATGGCAGAACTCAGCGTCGCAGAACTCGAGAACATCGCGAACAAGCTCAGGCTGCACGTGGTCGAGATGACCTACGCGGCCAACTCCGGACACCCCGGAGGATCACTTTCGGCGGCCGATCTCATGGCCGTCCTGTACTTCCGTGTCATGAGGCACGATCCCTCCAACCCCCAGTGGGAGGACAGGGACAGGTTCGTGCTCTCCAAGGGACACGTGGCCCCTGTGCTCTACGCCGCACTGGCGGAGTCGGGGTACTTCCCCGTGGAGGACCTCCTCACACTGAGGAAGATCGGATCGAAGCTCCAGGGACACCCCGTCCGCGGAAAGGTCCCCGGCGTGGAGATGTCCACCGGGTCCCTTGGACAGGGACTCAGCATGGCATGCGGTATCGCGCTCGCTGGCAAGATGGACGGTAAGGATTACACCACATACTGTCTCCTCGGAGACGGTGAGCTCCAGAGCGGACAGAACTGGGAGGCGGCCATGTTCGCCCGCCAGTACTCCCTGAACAACCTCATCGCCTTCGTCGACCGCAACCACCTCCAGATCACCGGCAACACCGAGGGTGCCGTCGGACTCGAGCCCCTCCCCGAGAAGTGGAAGGCGTTCGGATGGAACGTAATCATGGTCAAGGGACACAGCATCCGCCAGATCATCGAGGCCATCGAGAAGGCGAAGAACGCGACCAGGCCCACGGTCATCATTATGGACACCGTGAAGGGAAAGGGTGTGTCGTTCATGGAGAACAACGCCGGATTCCACGGCAAGGCATGCAACGCCGAGGAGTTCGAGAAGGCCGTCGCAGAGCTCAAGGCGGTGATCCAATGACAGGACAGAAACTCGCACAGCGCAACTACTACGGTAAGGCACTGGCCGAACTGGCCGGAAAGAGGTCGGACGTCGTCGTCCTCGACGCAGACCTGGCAGGGTCCACCAAGACATCGGACTTCCAGAAGGTCTGTCCCGAGAGGTTCGTCGAGGTCGGTATCGCGGAGCAGAACATGATCGGCATCGCCGCCGGTCTTGCAGCATCCGGGAAGACCGCCTTCGCATCCACCTTCGGAGTGTTCGCCACCGGGAGGTGCTGGGAGCAGATCAGGCTCGCGGTCGCCTACCCCAAGCTCAACGTGAAGGTCGTCGCCACCCACTGCGGTATCAGCGTGGGGGAGGACGGGGCATCCCACCAGGCACTGGAGGACATCTCCGTCATGCGTTCCCTTCCCAACATGACCGTTATCGCACCCGCCGACGCTTATGAGGCCTACGCCGCCACCATGGCCATCGCGGATTACAACGGGCCGGTCTACATGAGGATGGGACGTGCGGAGTTCCCCACCATCACCCCCGAGGGCAAGGAGTTCGTCATCGGAAAGGCGACCGTCCTCAGGGAGGGAACGGATGTGACATTGATCGGATGCGGGCAGATGGTCTCGTTCTGCCTCGATGCGGCCGAGAAGCTGGAGGCCGAGGGCATCTCCGCGGAGGTCGTCAACATGTCCACCATCAAACCTCTGGACTCCCAGGCCGTCATCGACTCCGTCTCCAAGACCGGTTGCTGCGTGACCGCCGAGGAGCACAGCATCATCGGAGGACTCGGTTCCGCCGTCGCGGAGTGCCTCTGCGAGTCCGTGTGCGCACCCCTCGAGAGGGTCGGTACCAAGGACACCTTCGGTGAATCCGGAAAGCCCGCAGACCTCATGGTCAAATACGGACTGACGGCCGACGACATCGTGGCCGCAGCCAAGAAATCCATTTCAAGGAAGGCATGAACATGAAGATTTTCATCGACACAGCAAATCTGGACATGATCAAGGAGATCAACAGCTGGGGAATCCTGGACGGAGTCACCACCAACCCCAGTCTCATCGCCAAGGAGGGCGTCGACGTCAGGACCCGCGTGAAGGAGATCGCGGAGGTCGTGGACGGACCCATCTCCGCCGAGGCCATGTCAATGACCGCGGACGAGATGATCAAGGAGGGCCGTGAGCTCGCCAAGATCCACAAGAACATCAACGTCAAACTGCCCATGTGCGTCGAGACTCTGAAGGCCACCAAGGTCCTCTCCTCCGAGGGGATCAAGGTCAACGTGACACTCATCTTCTCCCCTCTGCAGGCACTGCTCGCAGCCAAGGCCGGAGCCGCATTCGTGTCCCCCTTCATCGGACGCCTGGACGACATCGGACAGTACGGATCCGACCTCGTCGGTGAGATCATCGCCATCTTCGAGAACTACGGAATCGAGACGGAGATCATCGCCGCATCCATCCGCGGACCCGCCCACGTCCTCGACGCGGCACTCGCCGGATGCGACATCGCCACGATCCCCTACGACACCCTCAAGCTCATGGTCAAGCACCCCAAGACCGACGAGGGTATCCAGAAGTTCATCGCGGATTACGAGAAGTCCAAGAAGTGCTGAGAGTGCACAGATGCATGACGTAGTGGTGGTCGGAGGCGGTCCGGCCGGAAGCTTGGCCGCTGCCGCCCTCGCCCGCACCCACGACGTCGTGGTCCTGGAGGAGCACCCCTCCTCCGGGCAACCGGTGCAATGCGCCGGTCTGATCACGGATGACGTGATCTCCATGTCCGGGGTCCGCCCGGACATCCTAAACACATTGCATGGGGCGGAGGTCGTTTTCCCCGACGGGAACACCGTCGAGGTCCGTTCCGATTGGCCCAAGGCCCGTGTGGTCGACAGGGGCCAGCTGGATTCGCTGATGGCGGATGCCGCCATGGATGCCGGTGCCGAGTACAGGTACAACACCAGATATCTCTCCCATTCCGTCACCGACCATGTCGAGGTGGAGACGGGTGATGGGATGGTGGGATCCAGGGCCATCGTCGGTGCCGACGGTCACAGCTCCAGGGTGGCATCGTCCCTGGGCGACAATTTTCCCAGGGAATATGTCCGCGGCATACAGGCCGACGTCTCCGTCAGGATGGAGAGGCAGGACCTATTCAGGATCCATCTCGGTTCCAGGTTCGCACCGGGATTCTTCACATGGGAGATCCCATGCGGTGATTTCACCCGTGTCGGACTCTGCACATCATGGTCGGCAGGGCCCCCGTACCATCATCTCATGGACCTCCTGCATCACATCGGTGCATCCGACAGGATCATCCGCATGTACAGCGGGAAGATACCGCTCGGAGGGAGGAGGACCATCCACGGTGACAGGTGTCTCCTGATAGGGGATGCGGGATGCATGGTCAAGCCCGTGTCCGGGGGAGGTCTCTATCCCGCATTCCAGTCCGTCCCGATACTGAGGGATGTCCTCACGGATGCGTTGGACCGCGACACTCTGGACGAACACGCCCTGTCCGGATACGATAGGATATGGTATCAGAAGGTCGGAAGGGAGTTGGACCGTGCATACAGGCTGAGGAGCATGTTCGTGAGGTTGGACGATGATGATCTGTCCTGTGCCGGGAGATACGCCTCCAGGGAGAAGGTCAGGTCCGCTTTGGATGAACTGAGTCTCGATCACCCGTCGGACGTCGTCGGCGGAATCATGAAACATCCTTCCAACATCCTCGCAGCCATCCCGTTGGCCCTGAGGTGCCTGCTATGAAGAGAGTCACTTTCGCGAAGATTCCCACAGGGGATGCCGGACCTATCATCAGATCGCTCATGTCGGATGGTCATGTGGACCTCCATGCCAAGATATCCAAGGATGATTCGTACAGGTACGTTCCGATCCTGCCGGAATCCATCGGTATCGTCCGGGACATGGGACTGGAGATGATGGAGGGCGATGCTCATACCCTCGACCGTAGGAGTCCCCAGGAGCGTATCGCGGAGCGTCTGAGGGAGTATCCCGAGTTGGACGGTATCGTTCCCGATCATTGGGAGTATGTGGGGGACATAGTCATCGTCCGCATGGACCCCAGATGCGAACCGTACAGGGAGCTGATCGGAAGGACCTATGCCGAGGTCCTCGGAGCCAAGACTGTCTGTGCCGATGTCCGTGGTGTGTCCGGGGAGTTCAGGAAGCCCAGCATGGACATCATCTACGGGACGGAGACGGAGTCCGTGCGTTTGGAGAACGGGATCAGGTATGGGTTCGATGTTACCAAGGTGATGTTCGCATCAGGGAACACGGATGAACGCATGAGGATGAGGAACCTCGATTGCACAGGGGAGACGGTCGTGGACATGTTCGCCGGTATCGGCTACTTCACATTGCCTCTGGCCAAGTTCTCCGGTGCGAGGAGGGTCTTCGCATGCGAGAAGAATCCGGAATCCTATGAGTTCCTTGTACGCAACGTGAAGGACAATGAGGTCTCCGATGTGGTGATCCCGATCCTCGGAGACAACAGGGACCTGAGGGGAAGGGCGTTCGCGGACCGCATCCTGATGGGATACGTCCAGACGACGTCCGAGTTCCTCCCGGCCGCATTGCGCATGATCCGTCCCGGAGGGATCATACATTATCATGATACGTTCTACGTGAACGAGTTTAGAGAGAAGATAAAGGGGATATTCGACGGTGCATGCGGACCCGATGGATACGAGATCATCGGCATCCGCGAGGTGAAGTCCTTCGCACCGTCTGTATCACATTATGTGGCGGATGTCCGTATCACACCTTCTCGCCGGAACTCGCAGCCGTGAGCAGGGTGTTCATGTCCTCGCGGTACTTCTCGCCTGATGCGGCGATGACGTTCTTCGCGAATGGTACGAGGTAATCTGCAAACTCAGCCTCATCCTTTATTAGATTTTGAGATCTCTGAACGTAAAGAATAGATCTTAGACATCTTTGTAGTCCCAGCACTTGGTCACTGTCATTGTGG
>CALYUZ010000025.1 GCA_945492685.1 uncultured Methanomassiliicoccaceae archaeon
CTTGGGTATGTCGCCCTTGTCCATGATGCGGGGGGCCTTCTGAGCGTAGTACGGGACTATCTGGTCCTCTGTGAACTCGAATTCACTCACGGAGTCGCCCAGGGCACGGTAAAGGACCTTCCTGTGGAGCTCCCTGAGGAGCGCCGAACGGTCCTCCATGAGGACGATGTCGCTGAATCCGGAGAGGATGGCGGAGTGTGCGAAGGGTGATGGGGTGCCTGTGTAGGCGATGACATCGACCTTCATCGTTCCGGCATCGATCAGGTCCAGGACGTACTTGGCGTTCTTGATGTCCATATCGTCCTCAAGGACCTCCCTGTAGGTCTCCTCGATCACCGGGACGTTGTCCATGTCCCCGAGCATCTCGAGGAGGTATGTGGAGCGGATCTGCTGCCTGTTGACGGAGATGGGGCGCCCCATGTAGTTCCTGAGGATCATGAAGCTGCGGGCGGCGGTGTGCCTGAACCTGAGCTTGAATATCTCCGAATCCTTGATGGATTTCCTGAGGACGGCGTCCAGCTCCTTGGCCTTAATCAGACCGGGGATGAGGGTGAGGTCGAACCTCCTCGGACATCCGAGCATGAAACTGTCGTCCGAGATGGTCACGGACACGTTGGCACCGATCATCCCGGACATCCTGTACGCGAAGGCACGGGACAGGGCATCGTTGACCCTGCGTCCGAAGGGGAAGTGGAAGACGATCTTCTGGTTACCGGAGGGGTCTATGTACTCCTCGATGGCGAGCCTGTCGCAGTCTGGGATGAATCCGGCGACCACCTCCTGCTCCCTGAAATATGAAAGTATGCTCCTGGCGGAACCCTTGTCCACATCGAACTCCTGCGATATTCCCTCGATGGCCTCGTCGTCGGGGAGCTTGATCCTCTCAGACATCTCCTTCCTGAACTGGGCGATGTCCATCGACAGGTCGAAGCTCCTAGGGAGCATCTCCCCGGCCCAGGAGGGCACGGTGGGCTTCCTTCCGTTGGCCTCCTTGACATATGCGGTCATACCCTTGGAACGGACGAACTCGAAGGACCTCCCTCCGAGGACGAAGACATCCCTGGGGGAAAGCCTCTCCACGAACTTCTCGGAGAGCTCTCCGGCGGTGGTACCGTGGTTGGTCACCACGCGGTAGTTTGCCTCCTCGGGGATAGTCCCCAGGTTCATGAAGTAGATCATGCGGGAGCCCTTCTTCCTGCCGAACTGCCTCTCCTCGGTGTCGTACCATATCTTGGAGTATACACCCTCGAAGTCGTCCTTCGATCCGAGGTAACGGAGGACCTCGGTGAAGCTCTCCTCCGGCAGGTTGCGGTAGCAGTAGGAGCCTTTGACGAGCTTGTACGCCTCGTCCACATCCCATCTGTTGTCCAGACTCATCCCGACGACGGTCTGGGAGAGGACATCGAGGCAGTTCTCGGGGATTCCGACACGGTCGATGTCACCGCGGTGTGCGGCACGGCACATGACGGCGCATTCCACCAGGTCATCGGGATCGAAGACCAGGAGCCTTCCCTTGGCGACCTTCCCGAAGCTGTGTCCGCTGCGTCCGATCCTCTGCAGACCCTTGGCAACGGATTTGGGAGATCCGATCTGACAGACCAGGTCCACGGAACCGATGTCGATTCCGAGTTCGAGGGATGTGGAGGACACAACGCACTTGATCTCCCCGCGCTTGAGGCGCTCCTCCACATCGAGCCTGATCTCCTTGCCGAGGGAACTGTGGTGGACCTCGATGTTGTCCAATCCGCGCTCCTTCAGCTTGTAGACGACGCTCTCGGCACCGGAACGGGTGTTGGTGAACACCAGAGTGGTCTCGTGCTGGTCGATGAGCTCCTTCAGGGTGTCGTACATCATCGAATTGACGATGTCCGAGGAGAGGGTGGTCATGTCGTCGGTGGGACAGATGACCTTCAGGTCCAGCTGCTTCTTGGAACCCGATTCGATCAACGCCACGTCACGGGAGGTGCCGTCGGGGTTGCATCCCACGAGATATCCGGCTATCGCATCGATGGGTGCGAGGGTGGCGGAGAGACCGATGCGGACGAAATCGTTCTCACAGTGGTTCCTGAGACGCTCCAGCGTCAATGAGAGGAATGCACCCCTCTTGGAATCGCAGATGTCGTGGATCTCGTCGAGGATGACCCATTCGACCCTCTTGAACGCCTCCCTGAACTTGGGGGCGGCGAGGATGAGCGCGAGACTCTCGGGGGTGGTGATGAGGATGTGGGGAGGATGACGGACCATCTTCTGCCTCTCGTTCTGAGGGGTGTCCCCGGAACGGACGGCGACCCTGATGTCGGGGATGTCCATCCCGTTCTGTGCGGCCACCTCGCGCATCTCGGCGAGGGGTGTGTTGAGATTGCGGTTGACGTCGTTGGCCAACGCCTTGAGGGGTGAGACATAGATGCAATACACGCGCTCCTCGAGGGTCCCTTCCCGGGAATAGCGTGTAAGCTCGTTGATGATGCTTGTGAAGGCTGTGAGGGTCTTGCCTGATCCCGTCGGCGACGATACCAGGACATTGCGCCTCTGATGGATGACAGGGATGGCCTTGGCCTGTGGAATTGTAAGATCATCGAACCTCTCGTTGAACCACGTGGAGATGAGGGGTTCCATCATGCCCATCACCTCATCCTTGGTGTATGTCTTGTCTACCTTCTCAATCATCGGGACCACAATCGTTGAGTCCATGAAGGAGACCGATATAAGCATTTGCGATGGACCGCCATCTTGCGTATCGCGGAGACACCGCCGGTGACGGATGCGGAGGTTCCGACCATCCGAAACAACATCTCGACAGATTTTATATCGTGAACGAGTTGCGATAAACATGAGATACGGACCGCTGGCCACACTCATCGTTCTTATCCTGGTGTCATGCCCGATCGTCATATCGGATACGGTGATGGCGGAAGGGGATCAGCCTGTGGAACCGGTGGAGCCCACCGATATAACCATCCGTGGTTTCGTGGGAGATGTATCGACAGAGGGGAACATCCCGTTGAACGGTGTCCTCGTTCAGCTTCTCGATTCCAACCGCAAGATCACCGGAACATGCATCACCGGGGAGAAGGGCCTTGAGGACGGCGAGTTCAGGTTCACCTATCAGAGGGGGACCGGGACATACCTGTCATTCTCCATTGAAGGGTACACGGCACGTACATGGCCGATCACCATGAACATGGTGGAGGACAACCTGCTGTCGTTCTCCATCGACGGTCTGACACCGGACGAGAAGGGATACTACGACCTCACCAGTTCCATGGATGCGGGGTCCTTCGTCGCGATGAGGGTCACAACCGCCCACATCATGGGATATGTCAAGGATCAGGATGGAAACCCCTTGAACGGGGCCAAGGTGACCGTGAAGTCCTCCGATGACAGGATAATGACAGGTACCACCGATTCCAACGGGTACTTCGAGATATCCTGCTATTATGGAACATACACCGTAGAGGTCTCATGCAACGGATTCGAGAGCTCCCAGCCCATAACCGTGAGCACCACCGATCCCGTCAGAACGATAACGATGACGGAGAAGAACCACACCGTGCTGTGGGGACTGGACACCGCCCACACGATGGAGCTCATCGGGATACTGCTGGTGGCCCTCTCGTTCATCATAATCTCTCTCTTCTACCGCAGGTCGCAGTCCGATGATTCAGAGATCACCTTCATCAACGACCTGGATGACGACGAGGATGAGGAAAAGGAAGAGAAGGAGAAGGTCAGGCATCCCTGACCAGGGACTTCCTGACATCCTCGTAGAGGCTGTTGCCCTCGGCGTCCATGGCGACGATGAGGGGCCCGAACTTCTGGGTGTCGAACCTCCACATGGCCTCGGCCATTCCGAGGTCCAGCCATTCACATCCCCTGCAGCTGCATAGTCCCTCCGCGAGGAGTATGGCAGCACCTCCCGTTGCCGCGAGGTAGACGCATCCGCACCTCTTCATGGCCTCGGCGACCTCCTGCGACATCCCTCCCTTTCCGATGATGGCACGGATGCCGAACCTCTCGATCATCTCGGGCTCCAACTTGTTCATCCTTGCGGATGTGGTGGGTCCGGCGGCGATGACGCGCCATGAACCGTCATCCATCTGCTTCATGATGGGTCCGCAGTGGAAGAGTGCGGAACCGCGTATGTCCTCGGGGACATCCTTTCCTTCGGAATCGTACTCCAGAGCACGGATATGCATCTCGTCGCGTCCGGTGATGACGGGACCGCTGAGGAAGATGGTCTCTCCGAGCTTCAGGGACCTGACGTCGGCCTCGCTGAGGGGCGTGTTGAGGACCTTCAGAATTCCACCCCCTGTGCGTATTCGACACCTGTGTCGGTGATCTTGGCGGATGCACGGCGAGTGGCCCAACATCCGATGTTGACTGCGACTGGGAGGCTGGCGGTGTGGCAGCATGCCTTCTTGATCCTGACACCGAGGACGGTCGTGGAACCTCCGAGACCCATGGGTCCGAGTCCGGAGCCGTTCAATGCAACGAAGAGGTCCTCCTCCATCTTCCTGAGAACTGGATCGGGGTTCTCTGAATCCAACGGTATGAGCAGAGCCTCCTTGGCCATCTCCACACAGACATCGGATGTACCGCCGATACCGACACCCACTATGCTTGGGGGACAGGGACGTCCTCCCGCATCCAGAACGGCGTCCATGATGAACTTCCTGACACCCTCCACACCATCTGCGGGGTTCAGCATGCCGAGGCGGGTCATGTTCTCGGAACCGGCTCCCTTGGGGAGGACGGTGATCTCGGTGAAATCATCATCGGTGGGGATGTAATGGATGATCGGCATACCCTGACCGAGGTTGGAGCCCTGGTTCTCGCGTGTGAGGGGATCCACGGTGTTGGGCCTGAGGGGGATCTCGCGGGTGGCCCTCTCGACACCCTTCTCGATGAGCTTGGCTATGCCCGAGTCGAACTTTCCGCGGACATAGAACACGGGGATGCCCGTGTCCTGACACATGGGCCTTCCGATGTGCTCGGCCTTCTTCACGTTGTCCATGATGGCACCGAGCTGCGTGTATGCGATCTCGTTGGTCTCCCATCCGGCTGCGGCCTCCAAAGCCCACCCTATGTCTTCGGGGAGCTTGGTGTTGGCCAGGCGGAGGAGGTTCACTACGATGTCGTCCACGGGCTCGGGCAGTTTGATCATGGACCCGTGATGGTCACCCAACTATAAACCTGATATCGGGAACGTCACGGGACGATGTAGAGTACATCGTCGATGGTGACCACGGGAACGGTGTCACCGGCCTCATAACCCTCGGGAACCCTCAGGTCCACCGTGGAGTAGTTGTCGGGATGCAGGACCTGGATCTCATCGCCCATGCGGTTGATGACGGTAGCCTCCTTCAGATCGGATGCCTTCTCGAAGAGCTTCAGATCGGGCATGTCGGCCTTCCTGACGGCCCTCTCCCTGAAGTTTATCAGATCGACGACGCGTCCTCCGGAACCGGACACACGGGTGAGCTTGCAGTACCTGCCCTCGGAGATGACCACATCGCCCACATGGTAGTCCGGAAGGCGCACCAGGTACGTCAGACGGTACATGTCCTGACCATCGGTTGTCTGACCTACCAGTTTGGGTGACTCCTTGGTCTCGGCGCAGTAGTGGTCCGAGAGCTCCCTTGCGAGGGACTTCCCCAGGGACATCGAAGAAAGATAGACGTCCACACCACCGGTGACGAGCTCCATCTTGGTGATGAAGAGGGACCTGTTGGTGGCCGCCTGCCTTGCGACGGAGTTCTCCACCATGGCGAGGGTCTCCTCCCTCAGCTCCGGACTGAGCTCCTTGTTCCCTGTCCTGATCTGCAGGATGGCCTCATAGTAGCTGCCAAGCTGTCTGGAGCAGCGCCTGCAAACGTTGTTCTTGATACGGACGATCGTGGATGCGTCATCCTCCGCCTCGTATCCCATGATGTTGCAGTAGGAGTGGATGTTGACCACGTACACATAGGGGTCCTGGCAGTCCACATCCATCGAGATTGATTCCACCTGCACGTCCCTGATGGCGCAGAGTGCATCCGCGGCGGCATCCTGCACGGCCACGGCCATGTCCTTCTTGACCCACCTGTCACCGAAGTTGAACTCGCCGCAGTTGGTGCAGACCCTCAGGTCCACATGGTGCGGGAGCGAGGTGAGCTTGCGGCCGTCCAGCCAGCAGTCGATGCAGAGTCCGTCCAGGGACTCCTCGCAGTCGCATCCGCACTTGACGCAGAAGTTCACATGATCACGACCTGGGCATGCTTCACGCCGCCGATCTCCATCACGTTCTCCGGAGATACATGGCCCTCCTCTATGGCGATGGAGACCACCTCCTCTCCGACGAGGTTCATGATGGTGACGGATTTCATGCGCTCGACGAAGGCGTCCCTTCCGATGACCTCCCCGTTGTAGAAGTTCTCGCTCACGGTGAGCACGGCCCTGCCTCCCCTGAAGGTCTTACCGAGAAGGTCCTCGTCACAGGCGGCGAGTATCCTCTCGTCGCCCTTGGTGTGTATCCTGACATACATGTGATCACGTCCTCTTGTAGATCCCAGACGGGGACCTGTAGATCTCCCCTCCGTCGCTGAGGGTCTTCACCGCACGGGTGACGTCGGTCTCGGAGAGACCCTGCGAAGATCCGTGCTGTATCAGCTCGTCGATGGACAGACCCTCATCCCCGTATTGGAAGAGAAGGTCACGGACCACATCGAGCCTGTTGCGGTCCTTGGAACTTATGCCGCTGGCGATCTTGTCGATGTCGAATCCGCCGTCGTCGTTGCCCGCGATCCTCCTGAGGTAGAACTCAACCAGGTCCACGGCACGGTTGGCGTCGACATCGGTGACCTTGTCGCTGAGCCTCATCCTGGCGGATGCCTCGGATAGACGGACGAACGCCTCCAGCTGACGGGCGGTGATCGGAACGGAGTTCCCACCGTTGCCCATCTGCCTTATCCTGAGGTAGCTGGTCTCGATGATCTTGGCCGCCTCGTCGGTCATGACGGGGAACAGGCGCTTGGAGTATGCGACGTATTTCCTGAGGATCTCGACATCGTAGACCGGCTTGATGTTGCTGGTCCTCTCCATGATGCCCTTGATGTCGACACCTTTGATCTCCGTACCCTCGGGGATCATCCTGGCCTGACCACGCTGGTGGGCGCTGAGGATGTGCTCCGAGATGGCGGTGTCCTTCTTCTTCTCGGGCTTGTCCGTGAGGACGAATATCATGTCGAAACGGGACATGAGGGCGGGAGGCAGGTCGATCTGATCGGCGATGGACGTGTCCTCCTCGAACCTTCCGTACTTGGGGTTCGCCGCGGCTAGCATCGAGCATCTGCACTGGAGTGTGGCGGTGATACCCGCTTTCGCAACCGAGATCCTCTGGGATTCCATGGCCTCGTGCAGGGATGAACGGTCCTGGTCGGTCATCTTGTCCAACTCATCGATGCATGCCAGTCCCTTGTCGGCGAGAACCAGTGCTCCGGCCTCCAGGGTCCATCTTCCGTCACCGAAATCGTCCCTGACCGCTGCCGCTGTGAGACCTGCGGCGGATGCGGACTTTCCGGATGCGTAGATTCCTCTGGGTGCGAGCCTGCTCATGTACCTGAGGAGCTGCGATTTCGCCACTCCAGGGTCTCCGATCAGGAGGATGTGCATGTCTCCCCTCATGACGGTACCGTCGTCCATCTCCTTGTGACAGCCTCCGAACAGCTGCAGGGCGATGGCCCCCTTGATCTCCTCCAATCCGAAAAGGGAAGGTGAGATCGATTTGACGATGTTGTCGTACAGATTGGGATCGGCAGCCATCTCCAGGATCCTCTCCTCATCCTCCTCGGTGATCTGGATCTCATCGTACTCGTGCTGCTCGAACTCGACTGAGACGACATCGAGGAATGTGTCGAAGACGGTGGACTTGTCCCTGTCACTCTTCTCCGCGGAACGGAGGATGCCGTTCAGAGTGATGCGGTTACCTGCAGTGACCTCTCCGGCTATGTCGTCCTCCACGTATCCGGTGAGCCTCTCGGGCTGGGCACCTCCCCTGAGTCCCTCGGGACTCTCCTGGATCTCGATCTTCTGAGTGTCTGTGTAGATGGACTCCTTGTCGTCCAATGTGAAACGGGTGGCACCCTTGTTGCAGCTCCCGTCGGGATTCGAACACATCAGGGGCTCCCTGAGGATCATGCCGGGCTGCTCGACCCACATCTCCGAGTGGCAGCGGTCGCATCTGAACAGGGCATGGGTCATACGGGGCTTGACAGTGGTGACCTTCCTGGCGAGACCCTCCACGGCCAGGAGCTTCCCGAGATGGTCCGCCCTCAGGTTCCTGATCTCCACCTTCGCGTCACGGGGCAGGTTGAACAGCCTTACGTTGATTGCATCCCCGGGACGATTGATGTTGGGGACCAGGGACATCACGGTCTTCCTGGCGATGTCCATGCACTTGTCCGGGTTGTCGAGGACGTACATGGCG
>CALYUZ010000026.1 GCA_945492685.1 uncultured Methanomassiliicoccaceae archaeon
GGTCCTCTCCAGGCCATACGCGAGCGCGGGAGGAATGTCTACACATACACTGACGAGGACAAGAAGACCGTCGACGGATGGGTCAGGGAGCTGATCCGCGACGGGACCATCGGGACCGTCTTCCTCGATGAGCCCCACATCATGGTCGCCTCGGAGATCCCCGATTATGCCGCGGCCACACGCAGGGTCCGCCAGTTGACAGAGACTGACCAGGACGTGTACGATGCCGTGGGTACGGATACATCCATATCGGAGATCGCGGCGCAGCTGGAGATCAGCGACGACATGGCGTTCAGGTCCATGAGGAAGCTGGAGTCCATGTACCTGGTCACCAGGACCGATGTGAACGGGAACAACAAGTGGTCCTTCTCCAAGGTCACCTATCCCGAGGTCGAGAGGAACGCCGCCATAGACCGCATAGTCCTGAGGTTCCTGGAGTGCTTCGCACCCGCCACCGTGCAGGAGGTGTCCTTCGCGCTGTCCCTGACGGAGGACGAGGCCCGCAGTTCTCTGGAATCACTCACCGCCGCCGAGGAGGTCTCCAAGGGCAGGTTCCTGGTATCGGAGAACGACCAGTACATGCTCAGGATCGACCACATGAGGCTGAAGGCCGGTAGGAACAACGTCTACGACTACGACAGCGTTGAGCGCTACTGGATGTCCAAGGGCGAGCACTTCGACAGCATAAGGGACTTCTTCAGGTTCTATGGGACGGCGGGAAGCGAACTGGACGTCTACAACAGGGTCGATGGTTTCGATATCGAGGAATGGAACAAGATGCGCGAATCCGGCGAGATCCTGCTGGGAAGGTTCGTCAGGGGGAAGGTCAGGTTCATCCTCAGCGAGGATGCCGACCGCTATGCGGCGTTGAGACACGAGGATGTCAACGCACAGGACCTCGCGGTACTGAACATGATCGACGGTATGGGCCGTGCCACCCTGAGACAGCTCGTGGCCGAGACCGGATTGGAGAAGGATGTCGTCAAGGACTCCGTCATGCGCCTCGACAGGTCCCTCAGGGTCATCCGCGACTTCGACGAGAAGGAGGATTGGGGTACGGAGAACACATACGCCGTCTTCCGTCCCGGTGAGGCGGAGGGGGAACCCGCCAAGGACCTGCTGGTCCAGGCCATAAGGGCCTACGGCCCCATTCCCGCCACCGCACTGAGGTTCATCGTGGATATCCCTCTGGATGACATCGAGCGTCTCGCGACCGAGGCAGGAGCCGTCACCATATCCGTCGGCGAGGGACACACCTCCATGTTCGTCATGCCGGACGAGATCCCCGATCTGGAGCGCGTCCCCGAGGTCACACATCCCATCAGGGTGTTGTCGTTGTACGATCCCGATCTGGGGTCCAAATGGGCGGAGATCTCATCCCGCTACGGGGACAAGTGGATCTACCCCCTCGTCCGCGGCAACATGGTGGTCGGTGCCTTGGAGATGTGGAGCATGTCCGGGTGCGTCGAGATACGTGCGATGGACATGGATTCCCCCGACCTCCTGGGAGAGGTCTTGGACGCCATCGACAGGATGATGGGATTCTACCGTATGAGGGGAGTGGACATCGTCCGTATCAGGGAGATCCTGAACAAGGACGTGGCCGACATCGACGATGTCACGGTCTCCACCCTGAAGGACCATGGATACCATATGATCAACGGCTTCTACGCCAAGGGCGACTTCGTGCCCTGGACCATGTCCGGCAACGAGTTCCTCAGCTACGTGTTCAACAAGCAGAAGGTGGGCAAGGATTCCAAGTATCCCACCGCCACCGCCGCGATCACGCAGCGCGGATACATACGCGGGGACCAGGAGCTCCTGACCCGTGTGGCCGAGAGGACCACCATGAAGAAGCAGATGGAGAAGGGATACACCATGAAGATGGTCCTGTCCCCTCCATTCCAGGGATACACCGACTTCGACCACGCCTACCTGTTCCGTGCCGAGAAGGCCTATGTGCCGGATTCTGTCGCCAGGGACATCATCTCGATGATCAAGGACAGGCAGCCCATCTCCAAGAAGGACATCATCGAGCATTCCACATACGGTCCGGACCGCACATCCGATGCGCTGTCCGACCTTTCCAGGAACTCCGTCGTCTATCAGGATTCGGATTCCAATTACAACCTTGTCCAGCTGAAGGACATGGACCCCTACGATGCCATGCTGGAGATCGCCAAGATGCACTTCCGTGATTTCGGGGTGTTCTCCGCGGAGAACCTGTCGTCCTTCGTGGCAGGAAGGATGTCCACGGTCAGGAAGATCCTCAGGGACCTGGAGGCGGAGGGCTTCGTGAAGAAGGGATTCTTCCTCAGGGACGATCCCACACTCAGGTGGATGCTTTCCGAGGATGTCGGAAAGGGTTCCAACAGGTTCCTCGGCTCGTTCGTGCTCAACAGTCAGGACAACCTCCACGTCTACATGCGCGACCACATCAAGAGGGAGGTCGGGTCCACCAAGTCCGTCATCATCAGCGGGACCAAGATAGTCGGTTCCTTCAAGGGCAAGGTCTGCTCCTCCGGTGCCAAGGTTGAGGAGTTCGAGGGCACGGATCGTGCCGACCGTATCCTCAGGGAGGCCGCCCAGTCCGTCGGGATGAGGTTGGACAGCGAGCGTCAGAGGGAGGACGAGGACTGGGACGTGTCCGAGTTCTACATCAAGGTCAACCCCGGGGCCTGATGATGGGTTCCGGAGACGGGGTCTCCCCGTTCGAGGGCAAGTCCCTGTCCAAGGGGGCGGTCAAGGGTCTCGCCCTGTGCATGTTCGTGTCCAGTCTGAGCTGGATGGTCATGAGGTATCCGGAGCAGTACATCCAGACGGATTACGGCGGGGATGGTGCGCTCATCCTTTCCCTGTACATCGTGGCGGAGGTCACCGTCCTGCCGTTGGCGGGGAAGCTCATGGACATGTACGGTCCGAGGAGGATGCTGTCTTACGGTGTTCCGATATTTGTTGTGGGCTCCATGGCCTGTCCGTTGGCGGGTGATATGTCGTCGATCATCCTGTTCCGTGCCGTCCAGGGCGTGGGTGCGGGCATAGTGTTCGCCATCTGTCTGTCATCGGTCGGTATCCTCGCCCCACGTTCCCAGAGGATCCGTCCGCACAAATCCATGACCGCCGCATTCTCGTTCGGTTCCCTCTACGGTTCCGCCCTGGGATATTGGCTCAACGGCGTTCTCGGCTGGGAGGCGATCTTCATCGTGTCCGCGGTCCTGGTGGTGGTCGGGGGGTATTTGGCGTACAAGACCCTCCCCGATGGGGCGTCCGGGGTCATCCCGGACATGTTCGGATCCGTCCTGGTGACCCTTCTCGTGTTGGACCTGATGCTGTTCTCCCAGCTGGTGAACGGCTACTTCCCCCTGGTCGGGACCGAGACCCTGGCGATGCTCCTGTCCGCGGTCGTCCTGGTCTGTCTCCTCGCCGTCCGTATAAGGGGTTCCGGCGATCCGGTCATTCCCAGGATAAGGCTCATGCACGGAGGGCCCTTCCTATGCATGTTCCTCGTGGGGTTCTGCGGTCTCGGTATGGTCCAGTTCATGATGATGTTCATGCTCCTGGGCATGGGCACCGATATCTACATCGCCAGTGCGATGTACCTGTTCATGACCATCGGAGGGAGCGTTACATCGAAGTTCTGTCTCAAGAGGCTCTATTCCACCGGTCTGAAGCCGTTCCTGTTCATGGGCCCGCTGATCCTCGCGGTGGGGTTCCTGCTTGCATCCAGGATGATGGTCTTCGGTCTTCCGGCGATCGCGTTGTGCCTGTTCGTGGTGGGGATGGGTATCGGATGTATGGTCACCGAGATCCTTCTGAGCGTGCAGGGGACCACACCGCGTTCCAAGATGGGTTCCTCCACGTCCCTCACGATGTCCACCCGTTTCGTCGGGATCCTCTTGGGCGGGGTCACATATAAGGCGATAGTCGTCAACCGTCTGGAGTCCGAGGCTGTCAGGGTCCTGGGGGAGGGCGGTGCCACCGTGGACCTCGGATGGATCGTCGAGCACTACGATCTTTTCTACGACACTCTCACCCAGCTGTTCGAGAGCAGCGTACAGTACTGCTGCGGGATCGCCGCCGTCATGTCCCTGGTGATCCTCGTTGCGGCGTATTTCTTCACCGACCGTTCCGATGTGGATGCGCCGGAGTTCGTCGATGAGTGATTACATGGCTCCTTTCGGTCATCAGAATGGGCCTTTCCAAGGTCGTAGGCCGTTTCCGGATTTCTTCTTTAACAAACTTTAATAATCGTTACGATGTCGGGATTGATATGAAGATTCCCTGCGAGCTCGTTGTTTGGTATGTCCTTCCCATGATCAGGAGAGAGGTTTCCAAGGAACTCGTCTACACACACGGGATGACGCAGGCAGAGGTCGCCAGGAAGTTCGGCGTGACGGACGCCGCCATCTCCCAGTACCTCAAGAAGAAGAGGGGTGACAACTCCATCATCGAGGAGAGCCCCATGTACCCCAAGTTCATCGAGGAGATCAAGGTCTCCGCGGCCCTCATCGCTGAGGAGAAGAGCGAGTTCTCCGTGGAGATGTGCAGGCTCTGCGGGGTCGTCAAGCACATCGGTCTCCTGGCGATGATCTACAAGGCGCAGACGGGGAACCCCCCGCCGAAATGCGCCTGCTCCAGCATCAAGGACCTTCAGTCCTGATGCATCAAACCTTCCCTTCCTTTCACAATTCTATGAACTTCGCATGATAGAGGAACTCCTGCGCGTATCCCGCATAGGGTTCGAACTTCCTCATCCCGTATTCGGATACGGTGGTATAGCTCCCTGTGACACCGTAGATGTTCTCCATGACCTTCTGGATCCTCGCATCGACCGGGAACGCGTTCATATGCTCGAAAGCGAAGAGCGCGACGCAGTCTGCCACCTTCGGACCCACGCCTTTGATCTCCTTCAGCGCCGAGACGCATTCCCTGTAGTCCAGCTCTTTCATCGCATATGGGTCCAGATCACCCGTCTCTACCCTCTCGGCCAGGATCAGGAACCTGTCCTCCCTGAATCCGAGCCTGCATTCGGGAAGTTCCTCCTGCTTGTCGAGGATCTGTCCCGGTGTGGGGAATGCATGTCTCCTTCCCAGGTCGGTTCCGAAGTGGTCGCACACCGATTCCACCATCTTCCCGATACGGGCCACGTTGGCGTTCGTTGCGAGCACATACGTGGCAAGGCATTCCCAGGGCTCCTGGCGGAGGATCCTCATTCCGGGGCAGTTGGATGCCAGTCCCGCGACGTATGGATCGGCCTTGGAGATGGAGTCTATTATCTCGTCCAGATCGTCGTCCCCTCCGAGGTACCTCTCGATCTCGCTCCTTTTGTCAGAGCCGGTGATATCCACACCATCGGGCAACTGTCTCATCTCGACGATCTCGTTCCCGAGTACCCCTGTCCAGACGTCCCCCTCCTTCCTCCACCTGTGGGCCTGTCCGCAGCCCAGGGTCGGGTCCAGTGAGACATCCATCTTGATCTTCATGTCACGGTGGATTCAATGCACCGCCATAAACCTGGCGCGAGTCTTATCACTGTGAACGTCTTCGCATCGGACATGAGATTCGGTCCCGCAGGATACCCGTCGGCAGGGAAGACGCCGGAAGGTTCTTTGGAATACACTAGAAGCCTCGGCCTCGACGCATTGGAGGTCGAGTTCGTCCGCGGGGCTCGCATAAAGCCGGAGAGGGCGCAGGAGGTCGGTGCCAAGGCCAAGGCCCTGGACATCAGGCTCAGCTGCCATGCCCCGTACTTCATCAGTTTCAATTCTGATTCCGATGAGACCCGCGAGAAGAGCATCGGATGGGTCATGGACACCGCCCGTGCCGCCCACAACCTCGGCGCGTACATCATCGTCATCCACGCCGCATCCTATGGGAAGTCCCCCGAGACCGCTCTGCCCTCCGTCGTGGCAGGACTGTCGAAATGCAAGGACATGTTGGACGATGAGGGCATCAAGGACGTCATCCTCGGTGTGGAGACCATGGGCAAGCTGGGTCAGTTCGGAACCCTTGATGAGATCGGTAAGGTCATGGACGAGGTCGACGGGGTCCGTCCCGTTTTGGATGTCGCTCATGTCCACGCCCGCGGTCGCGGACGTCTCAAGACCGAGCAGGACATGAGGGAGCTGATCGACCAGTTCTTCCCCCTCTGCGGTGACATCGCACACTTCCACATCAGCTGCATCAAATACGGTGATAAGGGTGAGATCTCCCATCTCCCGTTGGAGACCAAGGAGCCTGACATGCAGATCCTGGCGGACATCCTGCAGGATTCCAAGCAGGAGTGCACGTTCATCTGCGAATCACCCCTGATAGAGAAGGATGCGGTGGTGTTCAGGGACATGTTCCCCCAGTACCGTCGCGCTTAAGGTCACTTCGCCCAATCCGATATCATGAACAGGAAGAACATGGCCGTCATGACGGTCACCGCAGTCGTGATCCTCGTGGCGCTCCTATTCTCGTGGGTACAGTCCGATGATGTGGAGGAGAGCAATCCGATCGAGGATGTAGGGGGGTCGTGGTCATTGGTCCTCTCGTGCAGCGAATCGGGGATCCCCTTTGAGACGGGTGATATCGATATCACCGTCGACGGACAGGAATTGACCGTCAGGACCGAGGGTTTCGATTTCGATGAGACCTTCCTCATCGTGTCACCTTGTGAGGCGGTCAACACGAGGGCCGGTTTCTCATCGCAGCTCTACATTGAGAACGGGAACCTGTTCCTCATCACCGTGATCGACATCTACGGACTGGAATCCGAACGGACCTCCATATCCTACGGGCTGTACGACAGGTCCGGACAGAGCGAGTTCCCGGATGACGAGATCGTCCTCAAGGGTTCTTCCTTCACGATGGACCTCATGTCCATGTCATTGGACCCGGTCATTGGCGACGGGTCGGTGGAGACGACCTCCGTGGAAGTGGTCATCGACAGCACCGACCTGCACATCGTACACGGAAGGATCGTATCCGATGACGGAGAGGTGGGATTCCGCGGATTCCCCAAGACCGATGGCAGGGACGTCAATATCGTGTTCACCCTCGATGGTGAGATGGGCGAGGGTGCGTTCGTCATACACCGTGACGGTTCCGTCGATCTGTCCTATCACGGGGATTATTTCCTCCTCTGGGGTTCCACCGGAGATATCGCCGATAGTATGGGTGTGTGCGGGAAGCACGAGGTCGGACGCGTCGGCACGGAGACTACCACAATGTACATCTCATCCGAGGGCGGACTCTACGTCACATCATCGGATCGCATGGGATACACCGGTGTGGAGATCCCGATGTTGGGTGGTGAGTATGTGCTCTCCATGTTCCGTAGCTTCGGTTCCCTGGGAGTTATCGTTTGGAACGCATCCGATCCCGATTCCCTTTACCTGGCAGGTGTCATGTTGGCGTGATGTCCTCGGTTCAAACGGTTCGGGCACCTATTTTTATACGAAGAATAGATGCACCAATCAACGCCACTGTGGCTCAGCGGTAGAGCGGCGGTTTCGTAAACCGTAGGCCGGGGGTTCGATCCCCTCCAGTGGCTCCATTCTCTGTTCTATCACCCGTCTCTTCCCATCGTCATCCCATTTCTATCCGGTAATACTAATTCCATTAACGTAAGAACTGAGTATTACGAATTTCTAGAAAGTGTTATTAACCCATGCCCGGATGACATCGTCATGAAGCAGACATCGGTCATCGCGGTGGCTGTGGTGGCGATCATCCTGGTCGCCGGTGCGGCGGTCGTGATGATGAATGACAACGGTGAGAAGTCCGGTTCGGATTCCTCCAAGGATTTCTACGGAAAAGAGATCGTTCCTGTCGACAACCTCGACAATGGGATAGTGGCCATCGGTCAGGATTCGTTCAGATGGATCACCTACTTCGGTCTGGCGGACAAGTGTGTCATGGTCGACATGAACGATAAGACCAACTACATGGGCAAGGCCTTCATGTACGTCGGAAAGGCACAGGCGCTCTCGGCACATCCCGACCTTCAGTTCACTTCGACAAATTGTGGTATCGAACCTGCGGATGTGAGGACGATTATCAATCTCAACCCCTCCCTCGTCGTCGTCCCCGCCGCGTTCGAGGAGACGTACAAGCAGGAGATGGACTCCCTCAGGGCTGCCGGACTCAACATCTTCCACATCGGATACATCTACACCTTCCTTGAGAACGGTTCCTTCGCGATGACATCCGATCTCGTGAAGCAGATCGACACACTTGCCCTGGTCCTCGGAATGCAGGATCGCGGACAGGAGCTCAAGGACCTCATCAACGGCACCGTAGCCGATATCCTGTCCATCAGAGACAAGGTCACCGAGAAGCGCACGGGGTACATCGGTGCCCTTGCATACAACGGAGCCCACGGGATCGATTCCTCGATGACATACTACATGCC
>CALYUZ010000027.1 GCA_945492685.1 uncultured Methanomassiliicoccaceae archaeon
TCCTGCTTCAAGGTGGACTGGAACCTGTGGACCTCGCCCTTGATGTGGGTGGGGTACTTGCCATTGACGCATGCAAGGCACAGGTCGTTCTCCTTGAATCCGATGGCCTCGATGAGACCCTCGATGCTGATGTATCCGAGACTGTCCGCACCGATGATGTCGCGGATCTCGTCCACGGTATGGGTTGTGGCGATGAACTGGTCCCTGGACTTCATGTCGACGCCGTAATAACAGGGTGCCACGATGGGGGGACTTCCCACACGGACGTGCACCTCCTTGGCTCCGGCCTTCCTGAGCATGGATACGAGCTTCTTCAGAGTGGTTCCCCTGACGATGCTGTCATCGACGATCATGATGCGCTTGCCGTCGACGGTGCTCTTGATGGGGTTCATCTTCATGGACACTGCGAACTCCCTCTGCTTCTGGTCGGGCATGATGAACGTCCTGTCGGCGAAGCGGTTCTTCATGAAACCCTCTTCGTAGGGGATGCCCGTTGCGCAGGAGTATCCGATGGCATGCGCGCGTCCGGAATCGGGGACGGGCATGACGAGGTCCACGTCGGCGGGGCACTCCCTCGCCAGGATCTCTCCGATCTTCCTCCTGACAGCATAGACCTCGCGTCCGTCCAGGACGGAATCGGGCCTTGCGAAGTAGACCCACTCGAACATGCAGTACGCCTTGGGATGCTGTCCGGGTGCGGGATAGATCTTGAATGTGTCCTTGGTGATCTCGCAGATCTCGCCGGGCTCGATGTCCCTGACGATCTCCCCTCTCAGAGCGTCGATGGCGGCGCTCTCCGAGACCGCTATGTATCCTCCGTCGATCTTTCCGAGACAGAGGGGCCTGAACCCGTAGGGGTCCCTGATGGCGAAAAGCCTGTCCTGGATCAGGATCGTGAGGGAATAGGAACCGTCCAACTCCCCCATGATGCCACGGATGGCCTTCACGGGGTCGTTGTACTGGTTCATGTACTTGCCGAGAAGCTTGATGACAAGTTCGCTGTCGGAGTCCGTGAGGAAGGCCCAGCCCTCCTTCATGTACTTCTCCTTGAGCTCGGAGAAATTGGTTATGTCACCGTTGTGGGCGACAGCCACGGGGCCGAAATTCGTTGTCACCGTGAGGGGCTGAGCGTTGGCGATGCTCTTGGAACCTGTGGTGGAGTACCTGACGTGACCGACACCTACGTGTCCGTTGAGGTCCTTCAGGTCATCCTTGTCCAAGGCGACATTCACCAATCCGTTCCCCTTGACAGTCTCGATGGTACTGCCGTTGAAGACGGATATGCCCGCGCTCTCCTGCCCGCGGTGTTGGATGATCATGAGGGCCGTATGCAGAGCTGAAGCGACATCGAAATCGGCGGTGATGCCAACGACACCGCAGCTGTGTTCCGGCCCGGCCATACGATCGCCTTACTCGCGGAGCTTAGCCCAGCTGTATGTTCTCATCTTTGCGGTCTTTCCGTATCCACAGGATGCGCAGACGCCCTTCCTGACGTGGTAGGAGCGCTTTCCGCACCTGCGGCAGGGGATGTGAGTCTTGTATTTGTTGTGCTTTCCCTGTGCCGGTGTTCCCTTTCCCATGATCAATCTCTCCTTATGGTGATATGTAGATTACATTGTCCCCGCGGACAATGACCACGTTATGCCTTTTCGCCAGCTGGCCCTCATGATACTCCTCTGCATTCCTGAGTACGACGTTCATGTGGGGATCGTATCCGTCGAGGACTCCCCTGTACTCCCTCCTGCCTTTGAGTTCCACGATGACGTTCTTGTTCGCCGCCTGACTGAGGACCGTTAAGGGCTTCATCATAAGTGGTACCTCGGACTCCATAAGAGATTTACTATTTGAATGTACCTGTCCGCCCTTTATAGGTAGGGCTCAGACATAGGCCCCTATGGCCGGTGCGTCCAGACGGTCCATGTCGTAGAAGATTATCGCTTCCCTGACGGCGTCCGCTCCGGAGCCGATTCCCATGAAGTGGTCGAGCATCGACATCCTCCACAGGAGGTCCATCATCGTCACGGCAAGACAACCGTAGTAGGCGTTGGCCATGTCGTCCTCGTATCCGTTCTGGTCCATCAGGCTGAAGACGCTTCCCATGAAGCTGTCCCTGCTGTTCAGCACGTTCACGTAATCGGCCATGACCTTCATGCCCTCCGCATCGGGGACCCTGAGCCTGATGTCGTTAGCATCGGCGAAGGCCTTGTGATGCAGCTCCCCTTCATCATCCATGACCATCCACTCGATCTTCCCGTCCACGGCCATGAACATGTTCCAATTCCAGTCCTTGTCGCAGTACACGGGCACGCTGAGGGGGTCGTCGGACGACATCGACTCCATCGCCAGGTCGCGGCCTGCCTCCTCCATCGCCTCCATGTCGAGACGGGTCTCGGGCTGCAGTCCCGAAAGGGACATGACGGGCTCGATCTGGGACATGTCCATGATCCTGCTCAGATATGCTAGATCGGTGAACATGGAGATGTTCTCCGAGACGCTCATGCGGAGCATCGACGGGTCCTGATACACGCCCGCCTCCTTGCAGATGGAGAAGAACTCCTTGTAGACGGCCTTGGACTCCTTCAGGGACTCGATGATCCTCTTGTCGGCCCTGGAGACTATCTCCTTGGCCTCGGCCATAGCATCGTTTCCAGTGCCCATCCATGCGCCCCTGCATGAAAGGTCCAGTTCGACCTGGATCCTGTCGCTGGCGTAGATGTGGTACGGATACTGACGGCAGTAGGTGGTCCTGTGGTCGTACACGGTGCATCTGCGGTTCTGGAGGAACACGCAGGATCCGCGGCCCTTCTTCAGGGCCAATGCGAAATAGGGGACGTCCCCGCCGACCTTCACGAGATGCTCGGGATGGTTGTTCCTGAAGAACGCACGCTCCTCCGGCAGCACCTCGGGCTGGCAGAGGCAGCACATGCCGCACTCGCTCGGACAATCAACCTTCTTACCGATGACCTCTGAATAATCGACCTCGTAATCAGCCACAGATATCGACTCCCTTCCGCTCTCCGCAGAACTCTCCGTCCTGGACCTGTACCTCGCCCCTGATTATTACTGTATCGGGGAACACGGCCTCCATGCCTCCGTAGGGGCTGTGACCGCACTTGCTGTGCAATGAGGGTACATCTATCCTGCGGGATTCCCTCATATCGAAGATCGCGAAGTCCGCGTCGTATCCGGGTGCTATCCTGCCCTTCCTGAGACCGAACGCCTCCCCGGGGTTCTTTGCACCCATGTCAACGGCCAGCTTCAGCGGGATGATGTCCTTCCTGACCATGTTCATGATCATCGGCATGGTGGTCTCCACTCCGGGGATCCCGCCGGGTGCCGCGTCGAACTCCTGGGCCTTGTCCTCCACGGTGTGGGGTGCGTGGTCCGTACCGATCATCCCTATGTCCCCTGCGGTGAACCTCTTGAAGAGGGCATCCCTGGCGTTGACATCCCTGATCGGAGGGTTGACCTTGTATTCGGCACCGGGACAGCGGTCCACGTCGAACATCATGTGGTGGAGGGTGACCTCGGTGGTGAATCCGGCGGCCCTCGCGAGATCGAGGCCTTCCGAAGTGGTGAGATGGCAGATGTTGATCCTCTGCCCCTTGAAATGCGATGCGAGTCTGGAGATCGCGTTCCACTCCGCCTTGGCGGGACGGTTCCTGAGATGGTCCCTGGTGCAATTCTCCGTCTCCCTGGTGATAAGTGAATCGTCCTCGGCATGGACGCTGACCCTCTTGCCGGTGGACAGTGCGTTGGTCACCGCGGGCACCAGCTCCTCGTCGTCGTTCAGGAGGATGTTCCCGGTGGTGGAGCCCATGAACAGCTTGAAACCGGGGACGAGCGGTGCGAGCATCTTGGCGTTGATGTTCGGGGTGACGGCTGCGAACAGCCCGTAATCCACGAAGGAGCGTCCGCGGATGGCGGATTTCTTCTCCATCAGGGTGTTCATGTCGGTTACCGGAGGCTTCGTGTTCGGCATGTCGAGGACACAGGTCACTCCGGCATGGACCGCGGACAGGGTCCCGGTGGAGAAGTCCTCCTTGGCCGTCATCCCGGGGTCCCTGAGATGGACATGGGGGTCGGTGAATCCCGGCAGGATGATCCTGCTCGAACCCACATCCACACGCTCGTCCCCTCCGCTCACAAGCCTTCCGACGGTTACGATCTTCCCGTCGCTGATCCCGATCTCGGTGTACTTCAGTTCACCGTCGACGAATGCCCTTCCGGTGATGACCTTCTCGATGTCCATTCAGATCTCCCTCTTGACGATTTCACCACAGGGTGATGTCTCGGAGAACACCTCTCCTCCGAACCTCCATATCCTTGTCCCTTCCCAGGTCCACGCATCCGGCGGGAGACCCGCCTTCATCGACAGATGGCGGAGGAACGTCTCCGCGTCCCATCCCCACTCAACCGGGACCTGCGGCAGGAGCAGTCCCCTGCGGCCCTTGAACTCGATGATGAGTCCGTCCTCCCCTATATGAACCATGCCCGGAAGCGAGCGTGGATCGTCATACTCCATCTCATCCGGAACGGTCAGGACGGTGACCTCCACGACCACCTTGTCGAGTTCTCCCGGAGAGAGGTCCGGGAAACGCGGGTCATGGCATGCCGAACGTGCGGAAGAATCGACCGCATCGCCCAGCGGCATCACCGGATACGGATATCCGATACAGCCCCTCAGATCTTCCGAGGGGAATTCGTTTATGGTCACGAAGACCCCGCGCGGGTCCCCGAAACCTTCCGTCGGCATGGCGGGGGCTGCGGTGCCCCGGACCTCCGACTCGATGCAGAGGCGCGCGAAGGCCACCGCGGACTCCCCGACACCCATGGGATCACTCCGTCTTGGTGTAGTCTGTGACGACGATCTCCACGGAACCCGTCTTGGGTTCTGCGGCCTCGGTCTTGGCGGGCTGCGGGTCCACCTCGATGTTGACCTTCTGCCTGGAGGCCTTCCTCCTGGCGCACTCGTCGTTGTTCTTGCAGGCGCTCTGCTTCCAGTTCTGCTCCATTCCGCCGGCCGCATCCTTTACGAAGTCGGGCATGGGGGCCTTCTGCATCATGGCGGACATGCCGGCCATAAACTCCATACCCATGCTCATGAAGTGCTTCTGGACCTCGGGATCCGTGAACATGTTGTAGGTGGTCTTGACGAACTCCTCGGTCTTCTCCCTCGCCTTCTCGGCGGTGTCCACGACGGAGCCCACGGCCTCGTGGGTGATCTCCCTTCCCGCGGAGAGCGTCTCCACGGCCACCTCCTTCTGCAGTGACATCATCCTCTCGATGAGGTCCCTGTTCTGCTTGATGAAGCTCTGGAACTCCTCTTCGCTGTATCCTGACATGCTCATTCCCTCTTGAAGCGTATAATGAGTTTATCATCCTTGAACCCTGCCCCGATGATCTCCGAATCAACGAGGGAATCCGGGAGATGGATGGTGCGTCTCTGACTTCCGGTCTGCACCATTATGCTGTTCGCATCCAAACGGAAAAGATCGACCTTGCTGCCGTCCACGAAGGGCATCCTCAGCCTGATCTGGTCCTCGCCGTTCTCGGTGAACATGCTCATGGGGCTCTCGTCCGCATACACCGTGCAGGGATCCTCATCGCCGTAGATCTCGCGGGCCATGTCCTTCAACATATCGATCCCTCTCATCTCGGTGGGCATGTACGTGCAGGTCTTGATCTCCATGGGGTCGAACGCCTCGTGGATCATCTGCATGTACCTGCCCTGCTCCTCGAGCTTGTCCTTGAAGTAGCTGCCCTCGCCGGCTTCCTCCGGGAGCACCCTGTTGACGATCAGGGCCTCGACGTTCTTGTTGAAGAGGCTGAGATAGGTGTAGGCGCGCATGGTCTCCTTGATCACCATGCGTTCCGGATTCAGGACCAATCTGACGGTGGTCCTCTTGGGGTCCTCCATCAGCTCCCTGACCTCCTCCATGTTGTCCTTCAGGATCTCGAGGCTGTCCAGGACCTCCTTCGACGGGAGCGGGACGTCCATCATCTTCCCGACGGTGGCCCTGGCGAGGCCGATGAACCTCTTGACGACTCCGAAGACCCTGTCGATGTACCAGTTGGTGATGTCCGGGAAGCTCAGTAGCCTGAGGGTCTCGCCGGTGGGGGCGGTGTCCATGACTATGACATCGTACCTCCCCTCCTTCTCGAACTTGTTCACGTAGAACAGGGCGGCGATCATCTCCATGCCGGGGAAGATGGCCATCTCATCGGCGGAGATCTCCCCCATCCCCTGGGACAGCATCAGTGCGGAGATGTACTCCTGGACCTCCGTCCAGTTGTTCTTCATCTCATGGATGACATCCACCTCGAGGACATCCAGGTTCTCCTTGACCGTCATCACATCCTTACCGATCTCGATGTCAAGGGAGTCCCCGACGGAGTGTGCTGAATCCGTGCTCATCAGGATGGTGCGGTATCCGAGTTCGGACAGTCTGTATGCGGTGGCCGCGGACGTGGACGTCTTCCCGACACCGCCCTTGCCTGTGTAGATGATGAGCCTCATGCTACTTGCCACCTGGCAGGATGTTATAAACGTGACGGGTGAACCCGACGAAAACACAGATGATTCTAAGAGGATGATATGAGAAGATATGGTGCCGGGAATGGGGTTCGAACCCATGACCTTCGGATTTCCCTGGAAGAGGTCTAATTGACCAGAACCCTATGAGTCCGACGCTCCACCAGGCTGAGCCACCCCGGCCTTGAACGGAGGATTGGCTCAGGGTATATATTGATTTCTATGTCTCCGGAGGTCTGGACAGAGACCTTTCTGGAACAAATCGATGAAAACAAGGGGATTAAGGGGTTTAGGGTGACCCCGCCGAAGCGGAGTCGTTTGAAAATCACTCGGTGGTCTCCTCTGCAGGGGCCTCTGCGACCTCTGCCTCGGCCTCGACGGTCTCCTCGGCTGCGGGCTCCTCTGCGGGTGCTGCCTCCTCTGCCTGGACCATCTCGGACTCGGGGATGATGGACTCGGGCTCGCCCTCTCCCATTGCGAGGACCTCGGACTTGCGGATCTCGATCCTCTTGATGGGGATGACGACACGGCATGCCCTGGCCAGGTTCTTGGCGAGGTCTCCGGAGACGATGTCCTTGACGATCTCGGAGAGGGTCTTCTCCTGTCCGATCTGGACGAGGGTCTCTCCGATGATCCTCCTCATTCCGTCCTCCTGGGAGGACTGGATGCGCCTCTCGGCGATGGACATGGTCTTGATCCTGTAGGTGAATCCGTCCTTGGTGACGATGTCGACGACGTGGTCGGTCTTGGTCTTTCTCCTGCGGGTCAGCCTCCTGACGTAGTCGGAGGTGAGGTCGTGGCCGATGAAAGCGGTCTTTGCATCGGATCCGTCGACGGAGACAACCTTGAACCTGAGCTTGATGTGCATCTTGGAGAAGTCTCCGGTGAGGTCCTGAACGGTGACCTCGACGGTCCTTCCGAGGACGAACTCGGGGTCCGCGGAGGGGGTCTCTCCGATCTCTGCCTCGTTGAACATACGGGGTGCGTGGATCTTGTACCACTCTTTTGCCTTCCACTTGTCCTTGACCTTACGGCCTGCTGATGCCTTTGTCTTCTTTGCGGGTGCCATAATCATGACTCCTTTAACTGAACCTTCCCATCGGATGATTGTATTAAAAGGTTACCAAAACCCAATTTTCCTTAACGGCGTGAAAAAATCACATAGCCAGATGGTTTTTCATTATCATAAAAAGGATAAATTTATCCTGAAAAAAATAGTACCGCTTTTATTTAAATTTCACCTGCAGAACCTTAGATTTTTGCCGGCCGAAGAGGGCCATTCCCGAAGGGGTCCGAAGACCCCGGGATCGATGGGTTCCGACCGATTCTCAGGTCCAGAGGGATGTGATGAAGCAGGGGCTCTCATCCTTCCCCTTCTCGAATCCCATGTGCTCGTAGAAGCCCAGTTCCGCATCGTAGGCTATCAGGACTATGCGCAGATACTCGGAGTACCTCTCCTTCAACATGGCCATGAGATGTCCCCCTATGCCCATGCCCTGATGGTCCGGGTCCACGAGCACGTAATGCACGTAAGCGGTCATGATGCCGTCGTCCATGGCGCACACCATCCCCACCAGGACATCGCCGTCCCATGCGGAGAGGACGGTCTCGTAGTTCCTCATGGCGATGACGAGCTTGTCCGGGAACTCGCCGGACGACCATCCGACGGACCTGAAGAGGCGCTGCAACTGCTCAGGGGAGAAATCATGTGTGTCCCTGTACTCGATCATGGGACACGGATACGGGTGATCGTATAGAACCTATGATGAACATTGGTACAGCATTAGATCTGTTCATCGTGCCCCTAAGCTGGGCGATTCGACCTATCCGGGTCAGGGTGGCCGG
>CALYUZ010000028.1 GCA_945492685.1 uncultured Methanomassiliicoccaceae archaeon
CGCGTCGCATGGGGCGACCTGGTGTACATGAAGGAGAATCTTCCGGAGGTCCTGATCACGGGTCTAATCGGACCCCTGCTGTACCTTCTGGCATTCGGATACGGTCTCGGAAGCGGTATGTCTTCGGGAAGCGGGGCTTATCTTGAGTTCATCATCCCCGGTATCATCGCCCTGTCCACCCTCTCATGCACGTTCAGCACCGTGGCCATGAAGGTACTGGTCCAGAGGCTGTTCTACATGAGCTTCGACGAACTGCTCCTGTGTCCCGTACACATCTCCTCTGTTATCCTGGGGAAGACCCTGTCTGGGGTCATCAGGGCGCTGATGAGCTGCACGATCATAATGGTGGTCGGACATCTGATATCCCCCGGAGTTGACATCGATCCATTGGTGTTCGTGGTGATATTCATCGCCGGACTCACATTCTCCCTGTTCGGACTCCTGGCGGGGATGCTCACGAACAAGACTCAGAAGCTGTCCCTGTTCACCAGCATCGTGATCGTTCCCATGACCTTCCTGTGCGGGACCCTGTTCAACGTATCCGCGCTCCCCGATGCAGCGGCATATGTGATCTACCTCCTGCCGCTGACCCACGTGAGCCAGTTGATGAGGGGTATAATGCTGGACCCCGGCATACCGCTGGATTCGGCCGTCATACTGCTGTTCTACACAGCGGCGTTCTTCTGTGCCTGCTACTACCTGATCAAGACGAACAGGTGTTGAAAAAGGGTCCGGACCGGCCCCTCCATGGGGCCGGCATCCGACTTCCGATGTCAGATATAGTATTCCGGGGCGTCCAGGACGTCCATCATGCCGTCCTTCTTCGCAAGGTCAACCAGGTCGGCTATGGTGGTGTTGTCGATTATCTCGTTGACCGCGGCATCGATCCTGCTCCACAGCCCCTTCTCGACGCACTTTGGGATCCAAGGGCATTCGATGGATGCATCGTATGTCGGTGCGGAGGAGACCTCGCCCTCGATCGTGCGGACGATCATCCCCACGGTCATGTTCCTGCTGGACATCCCGAGGCGGTATCCGCCCTGCGGTCCCCTTTCGCCCTTCACATAGCCTGCTTTGGCGAGGACCGATATTATCTGTTCGAGGTATTTCGTCGATATTCCCTGGCGGTTGGAAACGTCTTTGATCTTGACGTTGCCGTATGCCTCGTAGACCGCCATATCCACGAGCATCTGGATGGCGTAGATTGTTTTGGAGGAGAAGTTCACGGATTCCGAATCTGTTGAAGACTCTTTAAGTTATGTCCGGAAACGGGGCTATCTGCCCGTTTTCATGTATAAACAATCGTTAAGTAAGGGTTAAGGGCCCGGGGATGTCCCCGGGATTTGTGAAGAACGATCAAGCTGTGGTCAGCTTGTTGTTGATGTCGTAGGCGATGATTCCGGGCTGTCCTGCGACTCCGAAGTCTGCCTCACCGGACTGCATCTGGGTGATGACCTGTCCGGATCCGGATGCATCGACGGAGACGATGTCCAGTCCTGCCTGCTCGAACAGGGTCTTGTTGTTGTCAAGGCTGCTGTTTCCGGTGACCTCGGCGAGTCCGGGAAGGATCTCGGCTGCGAGGTGGACGGGGAGCTGGTGCAGGTCACCGACGATGAAGCTGAACTTCAGGGTGGTGATCTTGGATGTGTCCCAGCTCTTGACGGTCAGGGCCTTCTGGATGAGGGAGTCATCGACGAAGCTGTCTGCGAACTCGGCTCCATCCTTGAATCTGAGGTCGGAGTAGCTGTTGAACATAGCCGCGGGTGTGCTGAAGCCAACATCCGGGCATGTCTTCCTGGATGGGAATGACATCTCCGGACTCTCCGACAGGGAATGCTCCGACCTGAGGAACCGCAGGATAGGATACATCCCCCAGGGACACGGGCTCCTGCAGAACCTTACCGTCCTGGAGAATGTGGAGCTCCCCAGGCATATCGGTCGTTCCAAGGATGTGACTGGGCCGGAACCCTCCGAGCTGCTGGAGAGGGTCGGTCTCTCCGAACTGTCGGGTTCATACCCGAGGAAGCTATCAGGTGGTGAGCAGAGGAGGGCCTCCATAGCGAGGGCTCTGGTGAACTCGCCCGGACTGATAATCGCCGACGAGCCCACATCGGATCTGGATTCGGACAACTCCAGGAACGTGATGGAGCTGCTCAGGTCCATCAGCGACTCGGGGACGGCCGTCCTGCTGGTGACGCACGAGACCGATTCCATGGGATACGGTGATAGGATACTCCGTATGGACGGAGGCAGATTGAAGGAGGTTGATTGAGATGGGAAGATACGATCGTCAGCTCTTGGTCTTCGGTGATGAGGGTCAGGAGAGGATTTGGAAAGCGAAGGTCGGGATCGTCGGGTGTGGAGGACTCGGAACTAACGTATCCACCGCGCTTGGTGTGGCAGGCGTCGGTCATTTCGTGATAATGGATTCCGATGTGCCTGAGGATACCAACCTGAACCGTCAGTACGTGTTCTGCAGGCATGTGGACTCCAGGGAGGAGTCCAGGCCGAAGGCCGAACTGCTGGCTGAATGGATACTCGGGCTGAATCCCAAGGCGGATGTGGAGTACCATGTCTCCCGCTTCGGCGAGGACACCTGGTCCGTCTTCGACGACTGCGATATCCTGGTGGACTGTCTGGACTCCATAGAGGGCAGGATGGTGTTGAACAGGTATGCCGTCGAGAAGGGGAAGCCCTTGGTCCACGGGGGCGTACATGCCTTCATCGGCGAGATCACCGTCATAATCCCCGGAAGGACACCTTGTCTCAAGTGCATGATGGGCGACATACCCGAACCCGAGAGGCCACTGCCGTCGATTGGTTCCGTGGTCACCACCATCGGATCAATGGAGGCCACTGAGGTCCTGAAGCTGATCCTGGACCGTTCCTCCAGGACGGAGGGCACGTTCCTGTCCATCGATTTCGAGGATTGGAGGGTCACCCCGGTCCACTTCAAGAGGGATCCCGGATGTCCCGTCTGCCGCAGGTTCGGTCTGTCCTGATCATCTTCCGGGCTTGTCCACGTACTTCCCTGTGATATGCTCGATGTCGAGCCTCAGGGCCACCATGTTCCCGACCGCCCGGGGGATGCCGGCCTTCGCGTCGGACCTCCCGGGTTCCGGGACGTACTTATCCACGATCCTCCCGAGGGTCTCCTCCCTCAGGGAATCGTCCCTGACGATATGACCGAAGGCCATGGCGCTTTTGGATCTCACCCCTTCCATCCTTTCCACCACGGTGAGGCACGCCCTGTCATCCCGAGATATGAGATCGGACATCAGTCCTCCGTCGCAGGTGTGGTGTATCATCACCCTGTCACCCGTCACGACGTAGTTCACAGGGAATCCCTGCGGATAACCGCCATCCCCGTTGAGGCACACTGTTCCCCACACATCCTTCCCCAGGATTTCCAAAGCCTCGCTCTCGGACAATCCCCTGTCCTTCCTGCCCATCTCCCTGAACCGGTCCATACGAGGTACTCCCCGACATCGGATAAAAAGAGGTCACCCGGGAAGGTTCCCGGAGGTTGTGAACGGGTTTATCCTGGACAGGATCACTCCATGTCCTCGAACTGGCTGTTGTACAGGTCCGCGTAGAACCCTCCCTTCTCCAGGAGTTCGTCATGCGTACCCTGTTCCACTATGTTACCGTCCCTCATCACAAGGATCAGGTCGGAGTTCCTGATGGTGGAGAGCCTGTGGGCTATGACGAAGGATGTCCTGCCCTCGGTCAGGCGGTCCATGGCATCCTGGATGACCTTCTCGGTCATGGTGTCCACGGAGCTCGTCGCCTCATCCAGTATCAGCAGCGGGGATCCATCGACCATGGCACGTGCGATGGTAATCTGCTGCCTCTGTCCGGCGGACAGTGTCGCGTTGTCACCGAGCACGGTGTCGTAACCGTTCGGAAGGGTCTCTATGAAGTGGTGGAGTCCTACGGCCCTGCACACCTCGTCCAGCCTCTCGTCGGTCACGGTCTCACGGCTGTTGTACACGATGTTCTCCCTGATCGTTCCCTCGAACAGCCATGTGTCCTGGAGGACCATGCAGAACAGGTCGTGGACGTCCTCGCGCCTCATCCTGTTCACGGACACTCCGTCTATGAGGATGTCCCCGCTTTTCACGTCGTAGAACCTCATCAGCAGGTTGACCATGGTGGTCTTCCCCGCACCTGTGGGTCCGACGATGGCGACCTTCTGTCCCGGTTGGATGTCCGCGGAGAATCCGTGGATGATCTCCCTATCACCGTATCCGAAGTGGACGTCCTTGCACTCCACGTGTCCCTTCACATCGTCGATCCTGACGTTCTTCTCGGACTCGTCCTCCATCTCCCTTTCGTCGAGGAATGCGAAGATCCTCTCGGCGGATGCCGCCACGGACTGCATGGATGAGAACGCCTGGGCGAGCTGCGTCAACGGCTGGGTGAACAGCCTCACGTACACCATGAACGCCACTATGGTACCGAAGGAGATGCTCCCTCCCACGTACATGACGGCACCCACGATGCACACCATGACATATCCGAAGTTCCCGATGAAGTTCATGAAGGGCTGCATCATGCCGCTGAGGAACTGCGACATGAAGTTGGACCTGAACAGGTCGTCGTTGATGCCGTCGAACTCCTTCCTGGCGGAATCCTCTCCGCCGTATGCCTTCATGATCTTCTGACCGGTGTAGATCTCCTCCACATGGCCGTTCATCCTGCCCAGGTCCTTCTGCTGTCTCGTGAAGTACTTCTGGGAACGGGACATGACGATGAAGACGAACACGAATCCCAACAGGGATGACAGGATGGCGGTGGCCGCCATCACCCAGTTCGTCCAGATCATCATTATGATCGAACCGAAGAGCAGGGTGACCGAGGTCACGAGGGTGCTGATGCTCTGGTTCATGGACTGTCCGACGGTGTCCACATCGTTTGTGACCCTGCTCATCACGTCCCCGGTGGTGCTGGAGTCGAAGTATCTCAGGGGGAGCCTGTTGATCTTCCCGGATATGTCCCTGCGGAAGCTGTAGGCCGTCCTCTGGGAGACGGTTGTCATGATGTACTGCTGTAGGAATGTGAGTATCGAGCTCGTGGCGTAGATGACCACCAGGGTCAGGGCGATCGACACCACCGCCTCAAGGTCCATCGTTCCGAAGATGCCCTCCTGTATGAGGTCGGTCATGTCGCTGAGCATGTTCGGTCCCAGAAGCGTCAGGACCGTACCGATGCAGGCCATCACCACGGCGGCCGCGATGGCGATCCTGTACCTGTGCATGTATCCGAACAGCCTTCCCCACGCCTTGCCGAAGTCGTTGGCCTTCTCCGTTGGCATCCTGGGGCCGCGTCCGTGTCTGGGTCCGCTCATAGTCCCAACTCCCTCTCGGACATCTGCGACCTAGCGATGTCCAGATACTCTTGGCAGCTACGGAGGAGCTCCTCGTGTCTTCCGATCCCGGCCACGGCACCGTCCTTGATAACGACTATGCGGTCGGCATCCATGATGGTGCCGATCCTCTGGGCCACGATCAGCGTGGTCGTCCCGGCGGTCTCCTCCCTGAGTCTCCGTCTGAGTGTCCTGTCGGTCCTGTAGTCGAGGGCCGAGAACGTGTCGTCGAAGATGTAGATCTCCGGCTTCCTGCATACGGCCCTGGCGATGGACAGTCTCTGCTTCTGTCCGCCGGAGAGGTTCGTCCCTCCCTGTGACACCTCCCCGTCGACCCCATTCTCCATGGACGACACGAACTCCGTGGCCTGGGCGATGTCTATCGCACGCCTCACATCCTCCACTGTCCTGGAGTCCGCGGTGTCGCCGTAGTTGACGTTGGATCCGACAGTGCCCATGAACATGAACGCCTTCTGGGGGACGTACCCTATCCTGGACCTGAGGTCCTTCAGTCCGAACTCGCGGACATCCACCCCGTCGACCAGGACCTGTCCACCGGTGGCATCGTAGAACCTGGGGATCAGGTCCACGATGGTGGACTTCCCGCTCCCCGTGGCCCCGATGAACGCCACTGTCTCACCCTTCTCCGCCTTGAAGCTGATGTTGTGGAGCACATCCCCGTTTGCACCGGGGTACCTGAAGGAGACGTCCCTGAACTCCACGATTCCGGTCGAGGATGTCTCCGCACCGTCGCCGTCCGTGATGGACGGTTCCGTGTCGATGACCTCCTGTACACGTTTGGATGCAACCATGGCACGGGGGAGGATCATCAGGATCATCACCATCATGACGAAGGACATGATGATCTGCATCGCATAGGATGTGAACACCACCATGTCTGAGAACAGGTTCAACGCGTCCAATCCCGCACCGGCATCCTTGATGAGTATCGCACCGATCCAGTAGATGGCGAGGGTGATGCCGTTCATCACCAGAAGCATCACCGGGAACATGACCGTCATCGCACGGTTCGCGGACAGGTTCGTATCGGTCAGTTCGTCGTTGGCCCTCCCGAACTTCTCCTCCTGGTAGTCCTCGGCGTTGTATGCACGGACCACGCGGATCCCGGTGAGGTTCTCCCTGGTGACCCTGTTGATGTTGTCGGTCAATCCCTGGATCCTCCTGAACCTGGGTAGGACGTAAACCATCAGTATGCCGATGGTGGTGAGCACGACGATCACGGCCACGGCGGTCGCCATGGACCATTCCCAGTTCTTTCCGGCTATCTTTGCGACGGCCCACACGGCCATGATCGGTGCCCTGATGAAGATCATCAGTCCCATCGCCGTTGCCATCTGTATCTGCGTGATGTCGTTGGTGGACCTTGTTATCAGACTGGCGGTGGAGAACCTGTTCATCTCCGCACTCGAGAAGGACTGCACCTTCCCGTACTGCAGTCCGCGGAGCGTCTTCGCCAGGGATGCCGCGATGTATGCGGCTATGAATCCGATCCCTATGGATATGACCAGGCTGCCGAAGGCGCACAGGATCATCATGCCGCCGTCGTGGTAGATCGCGTCCATGTCCGTTTCGGGCATGTTCAGCTGGGTCGTGATCCCGGACATGTAGCCGGGGATCTCCAGTTCCAGGTACACCATGGCCACGACCATGAGGATGCAGACGCCCACGAGGCACCAGTCCTTCTTCCTGAGGTATCTCAATATCAGGATGTCCCCTCCTTTCCATCGGGATCCGGCTCCACGTCGCAGGGAGGCGTGAAGATCGCTGCGAAGGTGTGCAGTCCCTGGACATCCGAGGTGCGTTCCATGTACGGTATCAGGAGCTTCCTGATCTCCTTCATCAGATGACCGATCTCCTCCGATGTTGCGTAGATGGGGATCATGCTGAAATCCGATCCGTCCCGGATGATGTTCGCCCCTTCGCGTTTGCAGTAGTCCTCGAACTCCCCGTATAGGTTGAATGCGAAGCCGCCGAACAGTCTGCAGTACTCGTCGAGGTTGTTGTTCTTGACGATGTCCTCGTCGAAGTCCCTGAGGATTTCCCCGATGAAGTACGTCTTCTCGGTGGTCCCCCGGACCTTGGTTTCGGACACCACATCCAGAACTCCAGCACTCTCCATGTTCTTGAGGAGACGGTACAGGGTTGTCTGGGGGATGTCGACCCCTTCCTGAAGCATCTGCTTCGCCGTCATCGGTCCTTTCCGTTTCATGGCCATGAGTATGCTCAGTTTCGCGGAGTTGCCGATGCAGTCCCTGATCGTCATCTAGTCGACTGCCATGGTGTAACTGTCGGACACAGTGTATTATAATATTTCCATTTTGGAAACGTTTATTCCGGAAGAACGTGAAGGGGTCTGATACGGGTGATTGATACAGATGGGGGATGATGAGGCTGATGTCGGGGTAGTTTTGCAAAAAGTAACATGCAAAAGGTATCGAGAATGTTGGAACTTTAAATATCGAAGTATCTATCGAAAACAGTCAGTTTGAATTGGAATCGTGTCGAGATGGTTGTGTAACACACAGGATTCACCATCGGGATATCTGGATAGAGAAGAATGAGTGCAGCCGCCGGGATTCGAACCCGGGCAATGAGCTTGGAAGGCTCAGATC